>JAIQFT010000018.1 GCA_020073185.1 Terriglobia bacterium | reverse complement strand
GCGCATTGCCACCGAGGTCATCTCCTGCGGAATGGCGTTCACCGTGGCCACCACCTCGCGGTCCCACACCGGCAGACCTTCCGGGGCAGAAGGGTTGAAAGTCCAGCGCGTGAATTCGACGACGGAACCGCCGCCGGACTTACGGACCGTGACTTCATAGGATCCGGGGGGCAGCAGCGTGCCGCCAGCCTCTGTGGGCACGGAGATATTCAGTGTGACGCTTTTGCCTGTCTTCCAGGTCGCGTTGATGACCTGCCCCTCAGCCGTTCCGCTCATGGCGAAAAGGACAGCGGCCACGGTGGCGACTAGGGCGGCGCGGACAACGATCGAACTAAACTGGGGTTTCATTTCACATTCTCCTTCTTGTTCGCTCTTTTCTGGATCGCGACTGGTGGCGCCACCGCGTTCGCTCTGCATGGTGGATAACCGGACGGCGCCCGATTTATTCCCGCCGCGCCCGGGAGCGCGGTATTGACGCCGCTTTGCGCCCAGGCGCATCATTGTTGCCTTTCTGTTCAATGCCGGTAGGAGGCATCCATGGCTACACAGGTGACAACCAAAGCAGCCAAACAATTCGGGGTCAACATCGAGAGCGATCTCGCGCTGGAGTTTCTGCGCGTGGTGGAGAACGCGGCCATCGCGTCGGCGCACACCATGGGCCAGGGCGAGCGCAAGTATTCCGACCATGTCGCCACTGAGGCGATGCGGCAGACCATGGACACAGTACCGATGAGGGGCACTATCGTCATCGGCGAGGGCGAGCGCGACGAGGCCCCCATGCTCTACATCGGCGAACGCGTCGGCGCCGAGTTCCCCGACGGCACCGCCGTGCCGGAGATCGATATCGCCGTGGACCCGCTCGAAGGTACGAACCTGTGCGCCACCGGATCGCCCGGCGCCATTACCGTGCTCGCGGCGTCCGAGCGCGGCGGCCTGCTTCATGCTCCCGACTGCTACATGGAAAAGATTATCGTTGGGCCCTCGTCCCGTGGCGCGGTGGACCTGGACGCGCCCGTTGCCGACAACCTGAAGAACATCGCCAAGAGCCTGGAGCGCGATGTCGATGACCTAGTGGTCATCGTGCTCGACCGCCCGCGGCACGAGAAGCTAATCGACGACATCCGCAGGGCCGGCGCCCGCATCAAGCTGATCGGGGACGGCGACCTGTCGGCGGGAATTTCCGCGGCCGTCATCGGCACCGGGGTGCACGCCGTCATGGGCTCCGGCGGCGCGCCCGAAGGCGTGCTCACCGCGGCCGCCATGCGCTGCCTCAACGGCTACATGCTGGGCCGCCTGGTGATTGACAAGCCGGCGCTGGAAGAGCGCATCGCCAAGATGGGGATCAAGGACAAGAACAAGGTCTACACCGCCGAGGACCTCGCGCCGGGCAAGCAGTTGATCTTCGCCGCTACCGGCGTGACCGACGGCGGACTGATGCGCGGCGTGCGCTTCTTCGGCGAAGGCGTGCGCACCTCGTCACTCATTCTGACCAGGTCCACCGGCAAGGTGCGCTTCATTGACGCCATCCACCTGGAGAAGAACAAGGATGTAAAGATTCGCTTCTCCTAAGACAGTCGATGGGCGATGGTCGCTGGTCGCTGGCCCCAATTCAAAACGGCGCTGCCTGAGCGGCGCCGTTTTCATGTCCGCAACGCTAAGACGCTGACTACTGACTCTTGACTACCGACTCCTGGTTCCGCTCGGCCGCGAGCAACTCTTCCTTCCGCTTCAGTCCCCAGCGATAACCGCCGAGCGATCCGTCGCTGCGCACCACGCGATGGCACGGGACGATCACTGCGACCGGGTTCGACGCGATCGCGCGCGCCACCGCCCGCACCGCCTTCGGTTGCTTCAGCGCCCGCGCGATCTGCGCGTAGCTGCGGGTTTCGCCGCGCGGTATGCGGCGCAGCGTTTCCCAGACCTTCGCCTGGAAGGCGGTGCCGCGAATATCGAGCGCGAGGTCGGGGTGCGCCTCGCTGCCGTGCACGCAATCCATCACGCGCTGCACGGTATCGGCGAGCGCCGTTGCATCTTCGCGCACCGACGACAGCGGGAATTCGCCGCGCAACTCAGTCACCAGCTCCGAGTCGGAATCGCCGAGCCGGACGGCGCAGACGCCGCGCTCGGTAGCCGCCACCAGCACGCGCCCGACCGATGAACCCGCAATCGCGTAGCGGATCTCGGTTCCCGCGCCGCCGCTGCGATAGGCGCCGGGCGTCATGCCCAGTTGTTCCGCCGCGTGTTCGTACAGCCGGCTGCTGGATCCGTACCCGGCGGCGTACATGGCGGAGGTCACGTCGTCGCCACTCTTCAGCCGCGATTTCAAGCTCAACAGGCGGCGCACCCGCGCATACTGCAACGGCGACACCCCCAACACGCGCTTGAATGTGCGCTGCAGGTGGAACGCGCTCAGCCCAGCTTCGCGGCTCAGCGCGCTCAGATTCACCGGCTCTTCGAGGTGCGCGTCAATGTAGCGGCAGATGTGCTGCACCAGGTCCGCCTGCGGGTCGCGGAACCGGTTCTCGTGCGGGCGGCAGCGGCGGCAGGCGCGGAACCCGGCGCGCTCTGCGGCCTCAGGCCCGGGGAAAAAGCTGACCTGTTCGCGGCGCGGGCGGCGCGAGGCGCAGGTCGGGCGGCAGTACACCCCGGTGGAGCGCACCGCATACACGAACAGGTGCTGGAAGCGGCGGTCGCGGTGCAGCACCGCCTGCCAGAATTCCTGCGGACCAATGTGGCTAGGCATCTTATCCATGACGATCACCATAGACAAAGATTACGCGGGCATAAAAGACGCCGCTATCCGTTTCTTGCGGGCAAACTACGTGAAGCGTGGACTCCGTAAAGCGCGGACTCCGTCAGTCGCTCGTCACCTGAACCAGTCGGCTGCGCAAGTAAGCGCCGGTATATACCCCCTGCAACGCCGAAACAATCGTTTTTGGCGTGGCATCAGACTTGTGAAATCCCCAATTCGGCCCCTGCCCGTCCGGTTCCGTCTTCCAGAACTGGTCGTATGCTTCACCCCACACGAATTTCACGCTGCTGGCGGCCAATTGCTTAAAGAACTCGACCTGATTCGACTCCGTTGCGGCAGGATCGCCGGCAGTTGGCCACCACGACTCTTTGACCACGATTGTTCTCCCCGGCGCCCAGGCTTGCAGGGTTTCATACGAAGTTCGGACAAGCGACACCGCATCTGGAATTACACGAATCCCCGCAAACCACGGATGGATATTTGGAAAAGCCCAATCTCCCAGGTTTAGCAAGGTATGGTCCGACTGATATTGCCCGAATGGCTCGCTCGTAGTCACTGGACGGCCTGTACTTGCCTGCAACGCTGCAAGTTCGTCGTTCAATTCCTGGCGCGTATAGCGTGGTATTGGTTGTGCATTCAGACCCTCGTTCCCCAACACGAATGCGTCAATGTATTGAAGGGCTGTCATCGCCGCAGCCTTCTCCCGGCTTAGTTGGGCGGCATCAAACCAAAACAGCCCGGCGATTACCTGTGCAAATCCAGCTTGCTTCGCGATTCTCGGAACGTCTGCTAATGTCCCGTCGAGCGAATACGTGACCAGTCCGCGCCATCCTTCCTGAGAAAGCTGGGTAAGTGCAGTAATCAACTGATTGTCGGTCGGAAAGACATTTTGGTTTGGATTGAAGGGACTCGGTGGCGAAAAAGAGATCCAATTGCGGCAGGTAAGCAGACTCTGCGGCGGGGCAATCGTCGGAGTGCATACTGAGACTGCGGGGCCTGCAGGTTTGTTCGAGGACGATCCCGAGCCGACTCCACCGCAGACAGGGGCTGTGCTGAGCCCAGCAGCCATCGCTCCAAGTGACACGCGTCCTACTTGCTGAACGAATTCGCGACGATTCATTAGGTGCTCCTCCGGCGAGCGCCACGCACGCATGACACAGTACACGCACGAACCCTCGGTTGGAAGAAGCTGGAGTCGTCGAGACAATCACCCGCGAAAAAGAGTACGCGCGCGCCCTACGCCGCCATCCGATTCTTGCGGGCAAACTACGGAGTTCAACCAAGCGCAGTTTACGGCCGGCGCGGCGGCGACGGCTTTTGGATGACTGGCATGATGGGCGGCAGGACGGGCCGGGCCGGGCCAAGTTCCATGTGGCGCGACAACTCGCGGAACATGGCCGGAAGTTCCTCGTCCCAGAATGCCCAACTGTGGCCGCCGGGCGCTTCTTCATACGTGTATGCGATCTTGCGCCGTTGCAGAAGCGCAACGAAATCCCGATTGCTGTCGAGCAGGCCATCGGCTGTTCCGCAGGCAATCCAGAAATACGGCAGTGCGGCTGGGTTCGCTTTCTCCGCCAGGGCGTAGACGTCGTTCGCAGCACGCGTTGGACTGCCGGAGGCGCCATAGATTTCCCGCACCTGCTGGTTGTACTTCTCGCCGAACGGAATCTTGAAGTCGGGATCGTGGGCCACGGTCTGCGCGCCGCTGAAGCTGCCGGCGAAGACGAACAGGTCGGGATACTTGAGGGCAAACTTCAAGGCGCCGTAGCCGCCCATGGAGAGCCCGCCGATAGCGCGGGCATGGCGTGCGGCGATGGTGCGGTAGGTCTTGTCAATTTCTCGAATCAGGTCCTTGAAAATGTAATCCTCGAAGCGGTCCTGCGGGTTGGCGGCCGAATTCGTGTACCAGGAGTCGCCGGCGTCGGGCATGACGATGATCAACTGCAGCGGCGCCGCAAATTCCTCGAGATGGGTCTTGGTGTCCCAGTCGAGATAGCTGCCGGCCAACCCGTGCAGCAGGTAAAGAACGGGATAGCGGCGCGCGCTGCGTTCGTAGCCTGCGGGGAGGAGTATCCGGTACTTCATCTCCCGCCCCAGCGAGGCACTTTGGAAGGTGGCGTCGCGGACGGTTGCGTGCGGTGCGGCGGGGAGTTGTTTATACGACCGCGGAGCCGTGCCCACCTGGGCAAGTGCGGAGCTGATCCCAAGGCAAATCAGGATCAGCAGGAGAATGGCGCGTCGTCGGATCATTGAACCCTTATTTTTTCTCTGGCTGACTCGGCCCATAGTTCGGCCGCTGGAAGGGCTCGCGCGCTTGCGGCGGAAACGACAGCGGACGTCCCGCGAACAGGTACGGCATGTCTTCCAGGCGCTTGCTTCCATCGTGCACCAAGAATTGCCGCCGCTTGTCGGAGGCCGTATGGCTCCAGAGGCTGACGCCGGCGTAGGCGCCGTCTTTTCTGAGGATGTAGTACTGCATGTCCACGTACCGCAGCTTGGCGGGATTGTGCTGGTAATTGCGGGCGATGCGTTTCAGCGTCTCCAGCCCAGCCTCTCGCGGCGCCATGCCGTGCCGCATGTTTTCCACGATGGTGTGCGCGCCCGCCACCCGGATGTTTTCTTCCCCGCTGCCGGTCGCCCCCGCCGAGCCCACGTCCTGATCGGTGTAGCTGCCCGCGCCGATGATCGGCGAATCGCCGCAGCGCCCGGGAATCTTCCACGCCAGCCCGCAGGTCGTCGTCATGCCTGACATCTCGCCCTTGGGCGTGACCGCGGAACAATGAATCGTGCCGTGCGTCGGGAAAAGCACGCGATCGATGCAGTGTCCGCGCCACTCCAGCGGGATCGCGAGGTCGGCTGCCAGTTCCTCCAGCTCCCTTCTTTTCTTCTCCCACCACTCGGCGCTGGCGGGCGGAGGCGGTTGCACATCGGATGGAACCTTGTAGTTCGGATCCGACAACCCCGGACCCCACCAACTGTCGCGATGGCTCTCCTTCCACAGCAACCATGCCTTGCGCGAGCGCTCGGTAAGCAGCTCGTCCTTGGGAAAGCCCATGGCGTGGGCAAAGCGGTCGGCGCCTTCGCCCACCAGCATCACGTGCGCGGTGTGTTGCATCACCGCCTGCGCCAGCAGCGACGCATTTTTCGTCCAACGAACGCCGCCCACCGACCCGGCGCGCCGCGTCGGTCCATGCATGCAGCAAGAGTCGAGTTCGACCACGCCTTCCTCGTTGGGCAAACCACCGAGCCCAACTGAATCGTCGTTGGGATCGTCCTCCTGGGTTTTGCCGACAGCGATCACCGCATCCAGCGTGTCGCCACCCTGGAGCAGCATCTGGTAGCCCTTGTCCATGCCGTTCCACCCATTACGGCTGGAGACCATCACCGGCTTGCTGGGCGGACCGCCAACCGCGGGTGCGTCCCTCTTCGCTTCGGCGGCGCGGCCGCCTTTCTGCTTGACTTCTTGCGCTTCCAGCGTAAGGCCGAGCGAGGCAAGCGTGGCGGCGGTAAGGAAAGTGCGACGATCGATAGCCATGGGGTGCTCCGGAGTTGGAGTCGAAACGGGACAGGATAGCAAAGCTGTCAGCGATCAGCCATCGGCTGTCGGCCAAGTTCAACACTGAGGCACAGAGACACGGAGGACAAACGATTAAAGGCGATCCCCCCAGTACTCTGGTCGTCTGCTGCTGTGGGCAACGGCCCAGAATGGTGACTACGGACCGTTGTTCGGAATAGATGATGACGAATGGGAATCGCCAGAGCAGGAACCGCCTGGTATTGTTCCGTCCGACCGGCCAGCGTTCCGGGGCTTCACCGATTGTTTCGGCGGCTCGATGCAGTTCCTCGACGAAGTCCAAGGCCGCCTTGGGGCTGCGCTTCTGGTACCACGCCACTGCACTCTTAACATCGGCGATTGCACCCTGGTGGTACTCAACCCGCTTAGCGCTCATTCACCATGGCCAAGAGCTCGCGATGCAATTGCTCCCAAGGGACAGTCACAGCTTTGCCCGCTTTCAGGTCTCCGATTCTGCGAGCGACTTCGTCATCCCAAGCCTGTTGCACAGACTCATCCGTGACTTCAAGACTGTCCAGCAGGGTATGGGCCAATGCAGCGCGCTCGTCAACAGGGAGTGCGAGCGCCCGTCTCAGCAGATCGGAAATTTCTGGACTCATGGCTTTATTCTACCCCGCGTTCCCGTTGTGCTGGTTGCTTCCAAACTCAAAATCAGGCTGATCTCAGTCTTACACGACACATTACGGCACATAATAAAAGCCCTCGGCAAAAACGGTAGCGGGTCAATGAAACTGACCCATCACCGCATAAACCGAGGGCTAAAACAACTGATCGCTACCCGGCTTTCTTCCCTTCTGTGTTCTGATCGGCGCGGAAGCGCAAGACGGCGGCTACACCGCCCGCCGCGACCAGGTCGGGATGATCGGGAATGTGGATGATCTCAATCCCCTTGCGCATCGCAATCCTGATCAGCGCGTCGGATACATCCTCCAGTTCGACCGTCCCGCGCCCGCACACGGCGCACTCCTTCACGCTATGGCTGTCAATGTGGCCGCAATTGCCGCACTGCACCGCCGGCGCGGCAAACGTGCGCGCCAGCAATAAGGTCTGCACCTCCCCGGTTTCCAGCGCTTGCAGCACGCGGCGCAGTCCGACGGCGCCGCGTCCGTTGCGCTGCGCTCCGCCCACGGCTTCCCGCACCAGGCCGGCGCGGCGATTGGCGCGGAACTCGTTGTACAGCGCCTCGCCCGCTTCCCGCACCTGCCCGATCGTGGCGCCGGCAGGGTCGATAGCAAATCGCCCCACGAAGCGCTGCCGCACGTACGGGTGCAGGTACGGATCGAACTCCGGCCAGGTCTCGTCGCGGCAACCGACCAGAAAACGATCGTAGCCGCTCTCCTGGAATTCCCTCATCCTTTCGGCCAGGCGCTTGTACCAGTGCATCGCCTCGTGCTCGACGTGGCGCTCGGTGTGCCCCGCGTCGTACCCGGCGAAGCCATCGCTGCGCCCGCGCCGCGGCAGCTCATTGGTTAGCTTTTCGCGCTCGTGGATTTCGTCCATCCATAGCTCGAAAAAGCTCGCCTTGCTCTTGTCTGCCACCACGATCAGCAACCGCGGCAGCACGTCGGCAATCGCGGTCAGCGGTCGCAGGTGAAACCTCCGGTCGACAAACACGCGCGTCTCGCTCAACTGCGGCGGCAAATCGTATTCCCGCCAGAAATTGTCCCTGCTGGAGGCAAACACCACCTTGGCGCGTCCGCCGTTTCCGTGCAGGTGCTCGGCCATGTTGAGGATTTTCTCCAGGTCCTGGCGCGCGCCGCCGTTTTTGCCGTTCTTTTCGGCTTCACGGAGAGCGTGCCGCACCAGGTCCTTCACCACGATCAGTTCCTCGCGGTGGGATTTGTCTTTGGGAGTGGACGGTTGATAGTAGAAACTCAGGGCACATCCTTCCTGGGACTCAAAACCTGATAGCTCACGGATGTTTTCACGCGTGATCATGCACTACTCCCAAGTGCCAAGAATGGCGTATTTAAGCGATTTTCGATTGCTGGAGAAACTTGTTCTTAGATTCATCGGGGACAACCAGGCTCATGCGCAAGTGTTCGCGCGCATGGGCAATGGAGACGCGCACCTGCTCCACCGGCCGACTGGTGATCAGGGCGATCTCGTCGGGTGTGAATCCTTCGATCGCATAGAGGAGAAAAGCTTCCCGGTCCTGCGACATGGCGCTCAGCAACGCCAACTCCACCTGGTTGACCATCTCGTCGCTGGCGGCGGTCGCCTCCGGGGTCGCGGCCTTGGCGTCGGCGATGAAATCGCGATTGCTCACCGCCTCGTCGGGCTGATGGAACTGCATCTGCAACTCGTCCGCGTCGTAGATATTGGTCTCGCGATAAGCGCCGTCCAGCGGAACGGAAGGCACTCCTTCGCCGTTCCGCCCCGCAACCATGTCAATAGCGCGGATCGCCAGCCGGTACAGCCACGGCTCCAGGCTCACCAGCTCCGGCTTTTCCTGCCCGTTGTCCAGTGCGTTGGCCACCGCTTCGTCCACGACCTCTTCCGGGCTGACCTGGTCGCGCCGTAGTTGCCCGACGCTCTCGCGGTAGCGCAGCTCGCGTTCCACGAAGCGGTACAGCCGCTCCAGGTTCGCGTTGATGTAGGTCGAGATGTCCTCGCCGGAGATGATGGCCGGCTGCACCACGGCAAGCGTCTGCTCGAACGGCACCTGCGACCGCGCGCGCAATCTTCCCACCCGCCGTCGCCGCGCCCATTTGTGTTGATTGCGCAGCATGTCCTTGTGCTTGGTGAGCTGCTCCACCAACTGTTCGAAGGTGGCCTTGATCGCCGCCGTGGGCGTCGGTCCGCTCTCCTTTGCCGCCAACTGTCCGGAGGGCAGCCGCAGGTTCAGCGCCACCAACACCCCCTCGCGTGCCTTGTTTTCTTCAATGATTGCGTGCAGATGCACCAGGTCCGAGCGGAAGACCTGCAGCCGCTTCCCCGCTTTTTGGATTTGCTGGTTGAATTCTCGTTCCAGGTCGGGAGTTTTGGAAACCTTGTAGCTGATGTGGACATTCATACTGAGCCTCGTCCACAGGCTTGAGCGCCTGTGAGCCCACAGCTATTACTGACAGAATTTTACACCTGCCTGTCTAGAAGCAAGCAGATAGTCAAGCGTTGTATGCGCCGATTTGCGGCATCAAACGTGCTGGAGCGGGAATGGTGCAGTCCCGGAATGGATTGCGACCGCGAGTTTTCGGGTGTATCGCGGAGTTTTTTGCTTGACTTGCAATTTGCGAGTCGCAACTCGCTATACCGCCACCGTAACCGAAGTCTCCGTCCGCGTCACCGGCCGATACAGCGTATCTCGCTCCACCGGCTCGCGCCCGGCTTCCTGGATCAAGCGGATAAGCTCCTGCCGGCGCAGACCCTGCGGCGTCGTTGCTCCCGCATCGTGATAGATCTTCTCCTCGATCACTGTGCCGTCCAGGTCGTCGGCCCCAAAGCGCTGCGCGATCTGCGCGATCTTCGGGGTCATCATCTGCCAGTACGCCTTGATGTGCGGGAAATTGTCCAGCACCAGCCGCGCGCTGGCGATGCTCTTGATGTCGGCAAATCCGGTGGTTGTCATCAGGTGCTGCAGCAGCGTGTTCGCCGGGTGAAACGCCAGCGGGATAAAGGTCTGGAACCCGCCGGTCTCGTCCTGCAGCCCGCGCAGTTTCAGCAGGTGGTCAACCCGGTCTTCGTCGTTCTCGATGTGCCCGTACAGCATGGTCGCGTTCGATTTCAGTCCCAACTGGTGCGCCAGCCGCGCGGTATCGATCCACTGCTGGCCGTCAATCTTGTGGTCGCAGATGATGTGACGCACGCGCTCGGCAAAAATCTCCGCCCCGCCTCCGGGGAGCGAATCCACCCCCGCTGCCCTCAGCTTCAGCAGCGTCTCCCGGATGCTGAGCTTCGCGATCTTCGCTAAAAACGCGATCTCCACCATGGTGAACGCCTTGATGTGCACCGCGGGAAAGCGCCTCTTGAGCCCGGAGATCAGGTCGAGGAAGTACTGAAACGGCAGCTCGGGATGCAGCCCGCCGACAATGTGAAATTCGGTCACCGCGTCGGTGTAGCCCGACGCCGCGGTCTGGAATGCTTCTTCCAGCGCCATGGTGTAGGCGCCGGGCGCGTCCTTCTTGCGGCCGAAGGCGCACAGCCGGCACGCCGCCACGCACACGTTGGTCGGATTGATGTGCCGGTTGACGTTGAAGTAGGTCTTGTCGCCGTGCATGCGCTCGCGCACGTGATTCGCCAGCCATCCGACGGCGAGGATGTCGTTGGACGCGTATAGCGCGAGCGCGTCCTCTGCCTCCAGCCGTTGCTGGGCGAGAACCTTCTCGGCAACCGGCTTCAGCCGCGCGTCGTCAGTCTGGAAAACGTGCATGGACACTTCTCAATGATAACGGATTTACCGCATACTGAAGAAGCGGGGCAACATGAACCAAGTAACCGCAAATGATGGGAACCTAGTCCCGTAGGGACGATTGAATCATCACACCAGAAAATTCGCCGTCACAAACCCCAGAAACACCATTGAAATCACGCCGTTCATAGTGAAGAACGCCGCATTCAGCCGCGACAAATCATTCGCCGACACCAGCGAATGCTCATACGCCAGAAGCACCCCAACCACCAGTACACCCGCAATCGCAATACCGCCCAGGCTGAAAACGTATACCAGCACGCCCAGCAAACTCAGCGTGACCACATGGAACGCGCGCGCGATCCACAGCGAGCGCGCAATCCCGAAAGACCGCGGCACGGAATGCAGCCCCGACTGACAATCGAAGTCGTAGTCCTGGCACGCGTACAGCACATCGAATCCGCCGCCCCAGAACGTCACCACCGCCGTAAGAATCAAAATTCTTGGATCAAGAGACCCGCGCACTGCTACCCATCCCGCCGCCGGCGCCAGGCCCATGGCAAATCCCAATACCACGTGCGACCAGCGCGTGAAGCGCTTGGTGTACGAATACAGAAGAATGACTCCCAGCGCGACCGGCGACAAATACAGCGCCAGCCGGTTCAACTCCGCCGCCGCCAATACCAGCAACAAACTCGAAACGACGACGAACGCCGCCACAAAATGCCGCGTCAGGGTTCGGGTGGGCAACGCGCGCGTGCGGGTGCGCGGATTGACAGCGTCGAAGGAGTGATCGGCAAGCCGGTTGAACGACATCGCCGCCGCGCGCGCCGCCACCAGTCCCACGGCGATCCACAGCAATTGCCGCGGTGCGGGTATGCCGCGCGCCGCCAGCACTGCCCCGGTCAGGCCAAAGGGGAGCGTGAGCACGGAGTGCTCCCACTTGATCATCTCCAGCGTGGTTCCCAAACTGCGCAGGATGGGCACGAACGAAATTCTAAAGGTCTGTCGGTCTTGCGGTCTATCGGTCAGTCTATCGGCTTGCGCTTTCTTCGCGGCTGCAAAATCGTACGCCCCCCGCCGACTGATCGACCGAAAGGCCGATCGACCATTCATCTCCGCCGCCGCTTGATTCGCACGTCGAACGACAGCACGCCGTACTGATCGCGCGTCGCCAGAATGGACAGATTGCGGCTGTAGTTATATTCCACCTGGATAATCTGCTGCCCGGAGTGCGTGATGTCGGTGACGTAGGTGACGGTGAAGTCGCGCGTGACCTGCTGCTCGATGGTCAGCCGGGCGTTCGGGTCTAGCGCCTCCGAACCTGCCACCTCCGGCGAAATCTTGATGCGGCTCACCCCGAAGAGCCGCTGCATGCGCGTGCTGCCCGCCGAATTCAGCGCCTGGCTGAGAATAGCGCTGGAGGCCGACTCGGTGAAGCTCGGGTTCGCTTCCGTCGCCATCACCGATTCCTCGCGCGTGCGCCCAAACGCCAGCAGCGCGATGATGTCCGAGGTCGGCAGCGGCGGATCGGAGCGATAGGTCGTGCCCAGCCGGTCCAGCGGTCCGTGGAAGCCCAGCGTGATGTCGTAGTCGCGGACCCGGGTCGTCGCCTCCACGTCCAGCACCGGCTCGATGCGCACCGGGTTGCTGAAGGAAATATCGCCGCGCTCCAGTTGATAATTCGTCCCATTGAGCGTGACCTGCCCCTCGGTGACATTGACCTTCCCCAGCAGGATCGGCCGGCTCGCCGTACCGCGCAGATTCAGGTCAACGCCCCCCGTCAGCCGCGCTAGTGAGGTCTGCACCTGCAACTCCGGCGTCGAGACCACGCGCACCGCCAGCCGCAGGTTGTTCAGCGGCGACCGCGGATTGGGAGGCCCCGGCGCCTGCCGCGCCCGCGCGATGGCCAGTCCCAGGTCGAATTGCGGCGTCATGCCGAAGCGCGTTACCGTCACCGTCCCCGTTAACGTCGAACTGCTGGTCGTCCCGCTCAGCCGCAGATCGCAATCCAGGACCGTACTCACGCCCTGCGGGTAGCGCAGCCGGATGCTCCTGCCCTGCCCCGTCAGATTGAACGCCAGCCCGTTGGCGTAGCTGACGAACCCTCCCAAGGTCATTGTCCCGCCGCCGCTGGTCGCGGTCAGCGACTGGATCTGCATCCGGTCTTGGTTGAAGACGATAACGCCATTGATATCGCTCAGCCCGTTCGGGAAATTGACGTGCGTCAGCGTCGCGTGGTTGAACTTCGCCCGCCCGAACAGCACCGGGCGGGTCAGGTCGCCGCGCGCGTTGATGTTGAACTCCACCATGCCGCCGGCGTGCAGCGCCGGATTCCAGATTTGCAGCAGCTTCAGGTGAACGTTGCCCTCGGCGCGCAGGTCGAGCGCCCGCGCCCCGCTGAGCGCAATCGTGCCTGTCGCCGTCATCTGCGTGTTCTCTTCTCCGGCGAGACGGAACTGCTCCAGCGTGACCACCTGGCTGGCCACCTTGAAACGCAGCGGCCCATCGTTGTGCACGCGCACGTTTTCCATCTCGGCGGAAAACTCGCTGATATCGCCGGTGATGGTGAGCAGCCGCGGCTGCCGCAGCGGCCCCGCCAGCGTCACCGTGCCCGTGATCGAGGAGTGGCCTGTGGCCCGGCCTTGCAGGAACCCATGAAGCAGCGCGTCCACGTCAAGCCGCGTGAAGCGCAACGCCAGTTGGGCGGGGAAATCGTCGTACATGTTGACCGTGCCGTCGAGCATGAATTCCGCCGCCGGGCGGTCCGATCGCGCCGTGATCTTCATCACGCCCGCGCTGGTCACCGCTTTGGCGTCCACGTTCCCCATCCGCTCTTGATTGAGGACCACGTCGCGGAGGTGCAGGTCGGCGTCAACCACCGGGCGCGAGGTAGTTCCCGACCCGCGGGCGTTGAAGTCGAGCCTCCCCGCCACCGACAGCCGCGGTAACTGCAGTTGCTTGAACTGCGCCAAGCTGAAGTTGCTGCCCTGCAAGTGGAAGCGAAATCCCGTGCTCTTCAGGTTGTACGCGGCGGTGCCGGTGACGCGCGCCCCGTTATGCGCAATGATTAGGTTGGAAAGCTGCGCCTCTTGGTTCGCAAAGACCACGTCCGCGCCGACGCTGGGGTAAGCCTCGCCTGCCAGCGTCGCATTCGTGATCCGCAGGTGCCCTGAGCCGATGGGATCGTCGGCCGTGCCTTTCACCTGCAACGAAGCCGTCGTCACCCCGGTTAGCGGATAGTCAAACCCGAAAATTCCCTGCAGATCGTTGACCTGGAAATTGCGGATTTCCGCGCTCAGCGTCAGGGGCAGCGTCGTTCTGAACTCACCCTGATCCAGCGCGGTGGAGAAGGTGAACAACAGGTCTTCCGTGCCACGGCGCAGCCGCGCGTTGTTGAGCGCGAGTTGGCTCCGCGAATAGCGCAGGTGGGCGGTGAACGAATCGAAGTGCGCCAGGCGCGCCGGCGCCGACGCCTGCTTCACGCTGGCCAGCCGCTTCAGCGGCACTGGCAGCGTGAAATCCGCCAGCCCTACTTCTCCCGCCAGTTGCGGCGCGGCCACCGTGCCGGTCAGGGCGCCGGTAAACGTAGCGCGGCCGGTCAGGCCTTCGGGCAGCCGCGTCGCGCCGCGCAGCGAAGTCAGCAGCGCATCCAGGTCGCGCAGATTGCCGACCTTGAGCGCCACCCGCAGATGGTTGTTGCGCGCCATCGTGCCCGACGCTTCCAGGGTCAGCGAGCGCGCGGTCGCGTTCAGCTCCACCAGATCAAGCGCCAGCGTGTCGATGGCGTAGCTGCCGCGGATCGTCGCCTGCACCGGCAGTTGCTGCGGCGTCGCCCGCACCGGCGTCACCTGCACGCCGAAGCGCGCGTGCGAATGCGCCGGCGACCCACGAAAGGTCACGTCCAGGGTGCCGCTGGCCAACCCCACCGGATTCAGCTTGTTCGCCGGTAGCGCGCGGGTGGAAATCGCCGCCGCGATCCGCGACACCGACAAGGCCCGCAGCCGCAGGTGTGCCACCCCATCCGCCGCCGGCGACACCAGCCCTGCACGCGCGCCCGGCTTCAGCGCGCTCGTCCAGTTGCGGATTTCCAGGTTGCCGGTGACGCTTCCGCCGAGCGCATGCGCGAACAGGTGCGGAACGGTCAGCGTGTTGTGCTCGGACTTGAATTCCGCACCGCCGTCCAGATCGGGAATGCGGATCGCCGGGTCGCGATACTCCAGGTTCTGCATCCGCACCATGCCCGACGTTGTGAAGTCCTCGGCGGTGAACGCGCCGCTGCCTTTCAACTCCAGCACGCCGCCTCGCAGCTGTGCCAGCCGCGTGAGATCGCCGATCTGCGCCAGGTCCAGTCGCGCCTGGTAATTCATCGTCACCCGCGGATGGTTAAAGTCGTCCATCCGGCCTGCCCCCTCCACCAACGAATTCCCCGCGCCCAGCTTCACCGACTTCACTTCGAGCTGGTTGCGCGCCAGGCTGAACGTCGCCGACACCGACGAATCGAACGGCTCGTAGTCGCCGTACGCCAGCCGGATCGTCTGCGCGCTGATGCTGCCGTCGTAGCGCTGCATCACCACCGCGTACGACATCTGGGCCTGCAAGTCTCTGGCGGAGAGGTCGAGCGGTACGCGCCTGTCATTCAGGAGAAGCACGCCGTCGCGCACTTCCACCCGGTCAGCCTGCAGCGCAAACAGCGGCTGCAGCGACGACCCGCTCCGCCCCGCCTTCGGTGTTGGCTGATTTGTGCTGCCGTCGGGATGAACAATAAGGTGAATCACCGGCCGATTCAGCTCCAAATACTGCAGCCCGATCTTTCTTCTCGCCACCGACACAACCTTCAGTTGCAGCGCCACCCGGTCGGCGTGCACGTACGGCGCTTCCTTCGGCCCTTCCAGCCCGTGAATGGTAAGATTTTCGGCGGCCAGCGACAGCTTGCTGACCTTCCACTCTACCTTCCCGAGTTCGACCCGCCCGCCGGTGACGCTCTCCAGCCGCGCCACCAGCCGCCCGCGTAGGTAATTGTTGAATCGCGCGCTGGTCAGATACCACGCCGCGCCAGCCACGATCGCCAGGACCGCGATTCCCACCATCGCCGGCAACAGCCTGCGGCGCGAAACGTGAGCGTCTTCCGTCATCGCGCCTCCGCCGGAGCTCTCGGCAAGCGCGGTGGTTGCGTTTGCTGGGGTGAGCCTGACGTGGTGTTTCCGGCCTGTGGCGGCAGCGCCGACGGTTGTATGTGGATCTCGCTCTGCTGCCTCAGGTCGCGGAGCAACTCCGCCAGTTGGGTGTCCATCAATTCCTGCGACAGGATTTCCTCGATCTGCGACGACACCTCCGCCAGGGGCACTTCCTTCGCGCCCTTCTGCTTGAGTTGCGGCAGCAGCTTGTCGCGGTAGTATTCCTCGATGCTCCGCCGGTTCACGCGCACCGTCGGACGCAGCCGCGCGTCAACGAAGCGCAAAATCTCCAGTTGGTCGGTGATGCGTTCGTCCACCTCGCTCTGGGTCAGCCCATAGCGCTGCAGCGCCGCTTGCCAGCCCGCGTCATCGGCGGCGCCCGGAATCTGCTTGCGGATTTCCTGCAGGCGTCGGTGCAGCTCCTCTTCCCCGATCGGCTTTAGCTGGAACGTACGAATCTGCTGCCGCAGTAGTTCCTGGTCAATCAGCCTCTCCAGCGCGCCGCGCGCCGCCTCGGGCGTGAACTGCAGTTCTTTGCGATCAAGAAGCGCCTCGCAGCGCAGCGCCACGTCCCAATCGCTTTGCAGGATCGGTTGCCCGTTCACCGTCGCCACCAGGCGGTCGATGACCACCTGTCCCGCCGACACGTCCGCGCCGGCCAGCAACAGCAGGACGACTTGGAGCGCGCGCCGCATCAGAACGTCTGCCCGATGCTGAAAATGAAATTGAAGTGCCTCGCTGTTTGCCAGTGAAAGGGCGCGAAGTTGTTGCTCGCGTCCGGGTACACGCCGAACACCGGCGGATTGAAGTTGTACCCGAAATCCAGCCGCGCCGGGCCGATCGGCGTCCGGTAGCGGATTCCCCCGCCCACGGCGTGCGAAATGTAATTGAAGTCGCACTGCTTGGCCGTGCTCGCCTGCGTGCACAGGCCGGGGTGCGGCTGCGACCATTTCAACAGGCTGTTGAACAGGTCGTGCGGCGTCGCAAAAACGTTGCCCGCATCGTGAAAGATGACGAACCCCATGTTGTTGCCGAGCCAGGGCAGCGCCACGGTCGGCGTGCGCAGCTCGAAGCTGTTCACCACCATGGCATTCCCGCCCAGCGGCTCGCCGGTGGTGAGGTCGCGGGGGCCCGCCTGGTTGATGGCGAATCCGCGTAGCGAGTTCCCCCCGCCAGCGAAGAACCGCTCTGGCAGCGGCAACAGGTCCGTCGGCCCGAACGTCTGCGCCAAACCCACTCGCAGGTTCCGGGCAAACACCCACCGCCGCTTATGAAAAGGATGATACGTCGTGTTTTGCCCCAGGAAACGCCCGAAAGTCGCTTCCGACCCAAACACTCGTGCCGCGACTCCCGTGTCGAAGGTATTGTAATTTCCGTTATGGGTATCGATGGGGTCGTCCCGCCGGTCGCGGATGTAGGTCAGGCTCGGCATGCCCACGCGCACCGGTTGTGAGAACAGCGGCACCAGGATGGGCGAGATCAACAGGTCGCTGGCGCGCACACGGCGGTACGTCAGCCGATAAAGCAGGCTCGTGGCCTTGCTGACGATCTGCTCCAACTGCATGGAACCTTCCAGCCGCTGCGAAGTAAACGTGCGCACGTCGAGCGAATTGTCGTAGAACGCGCTCGCGGTGAACCGCAAATAATCGGTCGCCAGAAAGTGCGGCGCGTCGTAGATGGCCAGCGCCCGCTGTTCCAGCCGGCCCACGTGCGAGCTGAAACTCATGGTGTGGGCGCGCCCTCCGAAGTTGATGCGGGTTACGTCGAAGCTGACGCGCGGACTCACCCCGGTGGTGCCCTGCGGAATCTCGCGTGTGCCGAATGCCCCGCTCTGCACCTCGATGCCGAAGCCGTAGGTGAAATTCCACCGTCGCGCTTCCTCGAATTGCAGGTACAAGTCCTTGTAGCGCGACTGCCCGTCCGGGTTCTGCACCGCCATGTTGACCGCATTGAACACGCCCAGGTCATAGAGCCTCCGCTGCGTGTCCAGCATTCGCGACTGGCTCAGCGGGTCCTTCGGCTTGATCTGGTACTGCCGCTTGGCGATGCCCGGTTTGGTGTAATGCAGCCCCGAGTCGATAATGCGATCCACAAATACCTGCGGCCCTTCCTGGATGAGATAGCCCACGGTTTCCCGCGTCGCATCGCCCTCCACCGGCTTGGCCGACGCGGTAAACGTCGCGTCGGGGAAGCCGTGGTCGAAGTAGTAATTCAGGATGGTATCGCGGTCCTGGGCAACGTTGGTTTCCGAATACGGCTGCCCCTCCACCGTGGTCAACAAGGGCCGCAATTGGTCTTCGGCGATCACCTGCGTGCCGGCGATCGCCAGCGACGAAACCAGCGTCTGCGGCCCCTCGTCAATCTTGATGAACACCGCCATCCGCCCGACCTGCCCGCCGTAATCGTCCTGGAAGCTGCCGCTGACCTTGACGTGCTCGAACCCGTTGGCCAGGTAGAGATCGCGGACGTTATCGGTGTCGCGCGTGAGCAACTCCTGGCTGAACCGCCCGTGCCGCATCAGCAGGCTCGCCGGTTGGATCGCCATGCGTTCCCGGATAAGGCCCCTCGCAAAATACTTGTTGCCCTCGATATAAATGTTCGTTAGCTCGTGCTTCGCGCCCGCTTCGACGGTGTACACGATCTCCACCCTCTGCGGCTGCTGAGGGTCGTGCCGATGGGTGTACTCCACTACGGCATCGAAGTAGCCCTGCGTCTGCAGGTAGTCGCGCAGGTTGCGCCGGCCCTCGTTGAGCAGGTCGTCGTCCACCGCGTGCTCTTCATACACCGGGATGTACCGCCGCAACTTGCTCTCGCTGATGCTTGCCCCCGACACGCTGATGTTCACCACCGGCCCGCGCACGATGCGGAACACGTAGTCCAGCGTGTTGCTCTCCGCCTGATACCGCCGGTCGGTGATCGAGATCTGCGCTTCCAGTCGCTCCATCTTGGAAAAGCGCTTGCGCAGCCGCGTTAACGCCCGTGTGGTGTGCTCGGTGTTCACCTTGTCACCCGGGTGCAGCTTGGCGATGCGCAGGATTTCCTCGTCGCTCAGCCCAGGGCTGCCGTCCACAGTCACCCGTCCAATCCTCGCCAGCGCGCCCGGCGTCACGCTGAAATGCAGATTGATCTGCTGCAACTCAGGATGGCGCTCCTCGTTTACCGTGATCGTCCCCTGGAAGTAGCCGTTGTCGGTCAGCAGGCTCTTCATCCGCTGCAGGCCCTGCTCAACCGCCGCTGGGCTGTACAACTTCCCCAGTTCCAATTTGCTGGCGTCGCGCAGTTGCGCCGCGCTCGGCCGCTTGGGTGCGCCGGACACCGTGGTCGCGCCGATAAACAGGTTTTCCGTGGCCACAAACACCAGCGAGACTTCGTTCTGCGGGCTGCGTTGCGCCTCCACCTGCAGGTCTGCGAATCGCCCGGTGGCGTACAGCGCGCGCATGGCGCGGCCCAGCTTCTGACGGTCCAGCGGCCCGCCCAGGTTTTGCGCCACCAGTTGCCGCAGATGCTCCGTCACCGGCGCATCGGCCTGCAAGCCGCGGAACTCCACCTTCCCCACCGGCAATCCCTGGTAGGGGTTTAAGTTGCTCAGCGCGGCCACCGCCGACGAACTCCGACTCGCCGGCCCAGGTGGGACCGCCATCGCCGCCGGTTGCTGCTGAGCCGAGGCGCACACTACCCCGCAGACCAGGACCAATACACCCAATCGGCGCCCCGCATCTGCCCGGTTTTGGCGGATGTGGGTCTTCGACAATGCCATGCCTGATGTCAAAGGGCTGTCCGGGTCTCTGTTTCGATGAGCTTGGGCTGGAATTCTGTTGCTCTGCTTCGGCCCGGAGCTCAGCACTATCGCCACTTATAATACTGTGTGACCCCAGCAGGGCCGGCAATGTCGTTGACTCCCGAGGAACGCTATTCGCGCCAGGTGTTGTTCCACGGCATCGGCGCTGCCGGCCAGCAGCGCCTGCGCCAGTCGCGCGTGGCCATCGTCGGCTGCGGCGCCACCGGCTCGACCGTGGCGGGACTGCTGGCGCGCGCCGGTGTCGGAACCGTTCGCATCATCGACCGCGATTACGTCGAGCCCAGCAATCTCCAGCGCCAGGCCCTCTTCGACGAGGCCGACGCCGCCGAATCCTTGCCCAAGGCGATTGCCGCCGCGCGCAAGATCGCCGCCTGCAACTCCGATATCGTCGTCGAACCCCACGTCGCCGACCTCACGCCCGAGAACATCGAGCAACTACTGGCCGGCGCGCAACTCATTCTCGACGGCACCGACAATTTTGAAACCCGTTACCTGATCAATGACTACGCGGTGCGCGAGCGCCTCCCGTGGATTTATGCCGCCGCCGTCGCCAGCTACGGCGTGACCATGAACGTGCTGCCCGGTGAGACCGCGTGCCTCGCTTGCGTTTTTCCCGAGTCGCCACGCGGCAGCTTTGAGACCTGCGATACCGCCGGCATCCTGAATTCGGCGGCCGCAACCGTCGCCGCCATCGAAGCCACGGAAGCTCTCAAGTTGCTGGTCGGCGCCACCCAGACCATGCGCAACACGCTGCTCTCCTTCGACCTCTGGAGCAACCAGCGCTCCGAAATCACGGTTCAGCACGCACGCGCCGATTGTCGCGCCTGCGGTGAGCGCGACTTCGTCCACCTCGCCGGCAAGCAGCGCCCGCACATCACCCTTTGCGGGCGGAATTCGGTGCAGATCCACGAGCGCCAGCGGCCCATCGACTTCGACGAACTCACCCAGCGCCTCCAACCGCATGGAACCGTGCGCCACAACGAGTTCGTCCTGAAGTTCTGGCGCGACCCCTACGAACTGACTCTCTTCCCCGACGGCCGCGCCATCATCAAGGGCACCACCGACACCGCCATCGCCCGCAGCTTCTACGCCCGCTTCGTCGGCTCATAAGCGTCTGTTTGAGAATCAGTCTGAATGATTGCCGGTGGCACGTAACCGCAACAGCGGAGCCCCAACGGGGCGGTTGAAAATAGCCCGTCGCTTCAGTGACGGGACATGGAGGGAAAAATCGTCCAGTGCCGTGGGCACGACTGAGCATTCTCACACAGGTCGTAGGAGCAGCCCAAAGCCTGAAGCCCGCAGCCTGCTGCCTGTCTTCTGATATTCTCACCTCTTCCGCGCAAATGCGCGGAGCTGCCCATGAGCGATTCCACAACCAATCCTGCCGCTGCGGCGAGGCTGGAGCCTTCCCGCTTCTATCGCTGGGCGGTGCTGGCCATCATCAGCCTGGCGATGTTCGGCAATTACTACGTGTACGACTGCATCGCTCCGGTGGCCGACCTGCTCGCCAAGCAACTGCATTTCTCCGACTCCAACATCGGCCTGCTGCAGGCGATTTACAGCATTCCCAACGTGTTCATGGTGTTGGTGGGCGGAATCCTGGTGGACCGGCTGGGCCTGCGCAAGTCCACGCTCATCTTCGGCGCGCTGTGCACGATTGGGGCAGCAGTAACGGTCGCTGCGCCGCAGTTGCAGGTCATGGCTGCGGGGCGGCTGATCTTCGGGCTGGGCGCGGAATCGCTGATCGTGGCGGTGACCACAGCCGTGGCCAAGTGGTTCCGCGGCAAAGAACTCAGCTTCGCCTTCGGCATCAACCTGATGATTGCCCGCTTCGGCTCCTGGCTGGCGCAGAACTCGCCGACCTGGGCCAAAGGCGCGTATCAAAACTGGCGCTCGCCGCTGCTGATCGCGGTGGCGTTTGGAAGCCTGTGCATCATCGGCCCGCTGATCTACTGGGTCATGGAAGTCTATGCCGAGAAAAATTATGCGCTCGGACAGGCCGGCCCAACCGACAAGGTTGACCTCAAGGAATTCAGCCAGGATTGGAATTGGCGCGATCCGGTGTGGATTGTTTTCGCTGTTGCGCTGATCGCCGTCGCGCTCTATCCCGAAAGCGACTGGACGTATTTTTTCTGGGCTGTCGTGACCGTGGTCGGAACCAGGCTGTTGATCACCAGCCGTCGAATGTTCGGCATCTCCTATCTGTATATCGTGCTGCTCTGCATTACCTTCTATTCCGCGATTTTTCCCTTCGAAACTTTCGCCATCAAGTTTTTCATCGAAGCGCACGGCACCTCGCGCGAGCTGGGCGGCTTCCTGGTCAGCATTCTGACGCTGTTCACCATGTTCGGCACGCCGGCCTTCGGCCTGGTGGCGGACAAGATCGGGCGGCGCACGCTGCTCATGATGGCCGGCTCCTTCCTGCTGATTCCCGTGTATCTGATGATGGCTTACACCAGCATCTCGCTCTACGTGCCGATGGCCATGATGGGGGTGGCATTCTCGCTGGTACCGGCGATCCTTTGGCCGTCGGTGGCTTACATCGTGCCGCAAGCGAAGCTGGGAACCGCGTACGGGCTGATGACTATGATCCAGAACATCGGCCTGGCTGGATTCAACCTGACGATCGGCTGGGCCAATGATCACTCCCACGCCGGCGCCCAGAATCCTCGCGGGTACGCGCTGGGGATGTGGATCTTCTCCGCCTTGGGCTTCTTCGCCGTCTTTTTCTCCTGGCTGCTGCGCCGCAACGAGATGGGCCCGAACTCGCACGGGCTGGAAACCATTACGGCGAAAAGCTCGTAACAGGCAAGAGGGCTGTCCCTTGCCCACAAATGCTCGCAACCCATTGAATACAAGATAGTTCGTAAATTTCCTTTTAGAAGCAAAGGGAGCATCCTCAACATTCTTCGAATCGCGTTAATATCCTTATGGTAAACGGTGCTCACCGGAAATTGCCGCCGTAACGCTAAGCTCAGGCAACCAAAGCACCCCTTCTGCTCTCTCTAGTGCAGCCGCGCACCGACTTAAGCTAATCTAACTGGTCTTGGCGTTAGCCAGTAGCGGTCCTGTTGGGCGCAGCTCAACCTGAAAGTGATTTACAACGGCCCGCTATTGAGCCGCATCTCAATGAAAGCGGCCTGAAGAAGGCATTGACACAGCAAAAGAAAACCATAGCGTCCGGGCTCTCCGAGGCTGAAGCGATCGAAAGAGCCAAGCAGGGCGACGGGGAATCGTTTGCCGGGCTGTACGCCCTGCACAAGCGGCGTGTCTATTCGCTTTGCCTGCGCATGACGGGCAACATCGCCGAAGCGGAGGACCTGACGCAGGAGGCGTTCCTGCAGCTCTATCGCAAGATCGCCACCTTCCGCGGCGAGAGTGCATTTTCCACCTGGCTGCACCGGCTGGCGGTCAACGTGGTGCTGATGCGCCTGCGCAAGAAGGGTCTGCCGGAAGTTTCGCTGGAGGAGAGCCTGGAACCACAGCAGGAGGACGGCCCAAGAAAGGACATCGGGGCGCGCGACAACGTGTTGGCCGGCTCGATCGACCGGCTCAACCTGGAGCGGTCGATCGAGAGTCTGCCGCCCGGCTATCGCATTATTTTCGTATTGCACGATATTGAGGGATACGAGCACAACGAGATTGCCGAGATGATGGGATGTTCTATCGGCAACAGCAAGTCCCAGCTCCACAAGGCGCGCATGAAGCTGCGCGACCTGCTCAAGCCCAGCAGAGCCGAAAAGGCCGCCAAGCGGGCTTGAGGAGGAAATCGTGATCGGGCTGGGAAACCGGGGAGAGGGAGTCATGAGCTGCGCAGAATTTCAAAGGGTCCTACCCTACATCATCGAGACCGGGGGAAATGCGGAGCAGGAACGACACCTGCGCGAGTGCGCGGTCTGTTCCGACCTGGTCGCAGACCTGAAGTACATCGTCGAGCAGGCCAAGCTGCTGGTGCCGATGGAGGATCCTTCCCCGCAGGTATGGGAGGGCATTAAGGCTTCCTTGGAGCGCGAGGGGCGGATCAAGCCCGCCCGCTCCAGGGGGCGCCTTCTAGGGCCCATCTCGTGGATCGCAGCGCTGGGGGTGATCATCCTGGTGGTCTTTAGCGCATTCCTGGTGGAGCGCAGCCGCCAGCAGCAAGCCGCTGCTAGCGTCGAAAACATTACCCCGCCCTTGCAGACGGTTTCCCTGAACACCGTACCCACCGAGCAGGACGACGAACTGTTGCTGCAGCAGGTGGCGGCGTCACGTCCGAGCAGCGCCTCCACCTACCAGAGCACTCTCCAGCAGGTTAACGCATCCATTGCGGACGCAAAGAAGACGCTGGAGCAAAACCCGGACGACGAGGACGCGCGGCAGTCGCTGATGCGGGCCTACCAGCAGAAAGCGCTGCTCTACGAGCTGGCAACGCAGTGAATGGAGTTGAGCCCCGGCGAGTGCGGGGCGGCAAGGAAATGTCAAACACCTCACGCAGCGCGACCCTGGGCCTGCTGGCAGTCATCGCCCTGGCAACGACCGCTTCTGCCGCCGGCAAGAAGGAGTTCCGTTATACGGTGACACGCGGCGCAACCATTTCCGTGGTCAACGATTACGGGTCGGTACGGCTGCGGGCTTCCGTTGTGAACCAGGTGTTGGTGAGCGCGACGCCGGGTTCGTCGAAGGTCGAGGTGGATGCGGCGCAGAATGGCAACCGGGTTGCAGTGCGCACTCGTTTCCTGCAGAAGACCGGCGAGAGCGATGGCCGCGTGGAGTACGACCTCCAGGTTCCCGCCGATGCCAACGTGATGATTCGAACCGCCAGCGGGCCGGTACAGGTGCAGGGCGTCGGCGGCGATGTTTCGGTGGACGTCGACACCGGACAGGTCGAAGTGCGTGACGGCAACGGGCATGTGCGGGTGCGCACCGTCGCCGGGCCGATTACGCTGAGTAACCTGAACGGCGGGTTCGTGGAAGCGACCTCGGTGGGCGGGTCGGTGATGCTGAATCATGTCGTGGGAAGGGTCGTGTCGGTAAGTACCACCGGCGGGGCGATTGCGTACAGCGGCGATTTTGGCGGCGGCGGGCAGTATTCGCTGACCACCCACTCCGGCAATATCGATGTCAGCCTGTCGCCGAGCGCGTCGGTGGACGTGACTGCGCGCACGGTCGCGGGCACAGTGGAAAATGATTTTCCTCTCCAAGCGCCCGTCCATCCCATCATGGCGCTGAACCAAGGCAAGTCGTTCGCAGGCACGTCGAATGCGGGCGCGTCGGCCGTGAGGCTGCGTACCTTCAGTGGTAGAATCCGAGTCAAAAAGCAGTAGTCAGTGGTTGGTAGTGAGTAGTTCGCGCGTGGCGCTGCAAGCGACGAATGTCGTTGCGAAGGGCGCGCGGTCGCTTCGGCGGTAAAGGTTTGGCCATCGACCAACGACCATCGGCCATCGATCGAATTCTCCTCGTGGGATTCATGGGCGCGGGGAAAACCACGGTCGGGCGGATGCTGGCGCAGCGGTTGGGATGGAGCTTCGTGGACCTGGATGACCGCATCCGCGAGCGCGAAGGGCGGGAGATCGGGGAGATTTTCCGCGATTCGGGGGAAGAATATTTTCGCAAGGTGGAGGGTGAGTGCTTGCGGGCGCTGCTGGAAGGAAAGGAAACGCAAGGTCCCTCGACTCGGACGCGCCAATCCGCCGCGCAAAACCGGCGCGGCCGGTTGATGGGCGCGTGCGCGCTCGGGATGACCGCGGATAAAGGAGTCGTTGTTGCGCTCGGTGGCGGAGCGTTTGTGCGGGCGGAGAATGCCGCCCTGCTGCGGCAAACGGGCGCGCCGGCGATCTTCCTGGATGCGAGCGTGGAAGAGCTGCGGCGGCGGTGTGCCGGCCAAGCAGTCGAGCGCCCGCTGTTTCGCGGCGAGAACCAATTTCGCCAGTTGTACGAAGCGCGGCGCAGCGGTTACATGGCAGCGGACTTGCGTGTCGAAACCGGCGGCAAGACGCCGGAGCAGGTTGTGGAAGAGCTTTTGGCTGTTCGTTTTTAGGCGTTGGCCTGTTACGGTAATGGCGAGGGCACTCATGAGGTCTTCACGAAGAATCGCGCTGCTGCTGATCGCGATATCCGCGGTGGGTTTCGCCGCGGACAAAAAAGCTGCCGCACCGGTGGGAAATGTCGTGGACTCGGGATCGTTCGGAATCTTCGTGCATGGGAAACGGGTGGCCACCGAGAAGTTCCAGATCGAGCAGATGGCGGACATGAGCGTCGCGAAGTCGGAATTCAAGGTCGAGGAGGGCGCCACCAAGGCGGTGCAGACTGCCGAACTGGTAATCGCGCCCAACGGCGACCTGCGGCGCTATACGTGGAACGAGCTCAGCCCGACCAAGGCGCAGACGACCATCGAGCCGCAAGATCGGTTCCTGGTGCAGCACATCAGCACCGGGCCGACCGTCAAGCCGATTGATCAGCCCTACATCCTGCCGCCGTCCACGGTGATCCTAGACGATTATTTCTTCTCGCAGCGGGAAGTGCTGGCGTGGCGCTACCTGGCAGCCAACTGCCGGCCTGAGCCGGGCAGCCCGGCCTGCAAGTTGCAACCCGCTCAGTTTGGGGCGCTGATCCCGCGGCAGAGAACGTCGTTGCTGGTTAACATTGCCTATGTCGGACTAGAGACGGTCAATGTGCACGGTCAGAAGCGCGAGCTCAGCCGCTTCAACTTGCAGAGCGAAGGCATGGATTGGGGGCTGTGGCTGGACAAAAACTATAAACTGATTCGCATCTATATCGCAGCCGACGCGACGGAAGTGGTGCGGGATTAGGCTTCAGGTTGCAGGCGCATTAGGAAATAGGACCTAATCCGCCTCCGCCGCGGCCAAATCCACCTTCTGGTTGCGCAGAAACTCCGCCGCCGCTTCCGGCAGCACCGTGTTGATGAACATGCCGGAACCGAGCTCGAAGCCGGCGATGCGCGTCAGGCGCGGGATCACGCTCAAATACCAATGGTAGTAGAGAACGCCGGCGTTCTCGTGGGGCGCGGTGCGAATGGTGTAGTTGAAATCCGGGTTCTGCAATCCAACGTAAAACTTGGCGAGCACGGTCTTCAGCACCGTGGCGAGATCCACAATCTCGGCGTCGCCGATGGCGCCGAAGCTGGCCATGTGGCGGTGGGGATAAATGTAGGTGGCGAACGGGGTGGAAGAGGCAAAGGGCTCGACGGCGAAGAAGTGTTGGGTGGTAATGACCACGCGCGTGGGTTCGGCGAGATCCTCTTGGATGGCCTCGCAGAAAATGCACTCGCCGAATTCGTCGTAGTGGCGCAGGGCTTCGTACACACGGTGGCGGACTTGCGAGGAGATGACGGGGGTGCCGATCAACTGCGAGTGCGAGTGCTCGAGGCTGGTACCGGCGCCGACGCCATGGTTCTTGAAGATGGTGACGTGGGCGATGCGCGGGTCGGCGCTGATCTCGGTGAAGCGCCGCCGGTAGGCGCGCAGGATTGCGGCGACGTTTTCCACCGGCAGGAGCGCGGTGGTGAGCGCGTGGTTCGGCGTCTCGACGATGACCTCGTGAATGCCGACGCCGTTCATGCTGCGGCGCGAGCGCTCGATCTTGCGCCAGGGCTCGCCTTCGCGGGAAAGCGCGGCGAATTTGTTGGGCACAATGCGGACCTCCCACTTGCCATCACCGGGGATGGCCATCACCGCGGGCGGAGCGAGCCGCTCATTGCCAGGGCAGAACGGGCATTTCTCCGAATAGGCGGGCAGAGGCGGACGGGAGTCGCGCTGGACGCGGAGATCCTCCGGGCGCTTGGCGCGCTCCGTCGCCATGATGACCCACTCCTTGGTGAAGCGGTTCTGGCGAAGCTCCGGCATGGCGCCTCCGTCGGGGACCACGGACCTCCCCCGCTGAACAGCGGAGCTTATCACCGCGCGAACAGAAAAGAGCAGCGCGGAATTCGTGTAAAATCCGAAATATCCTTTCCGGAACTTGTGCGCTGGTGCGAGCATCCTCCGGCCCGGTGACCGGAAGAGGGCTACGACGCCATGCCATCGAAAATCCCTGTGGGAATCCTGGGCGCGACGGGAGTGGTCGGACAGCGGTTCATCCAACTGCTGGAGCACCACCCGTGGTTTGAGCCGGCGTGGCTGGCGGCGTCGGACCGCTCGGCCGGGCGGGTGTATGGGGAAATCGTGCGCTGGCAGCTGCGAACGCCGATTCCCGCGCGCCTGGCGCGGATGAAGATTTCCCCGGCGACACCGGAGGGAGCGCCGCGCGTGATCTTCGCCGCGCTGGACGCCGGCATCGCCAGCGAACTGGAGCCGTGTTTCGCCGCCAGCGGATGCGCCGTGGTTACCAACTCCAGCGCGCTGCGCATGCAGGAAGACGTCCCGTTGGTGGTTCCCGAAGTGAATGCCGATCACGTGAGGGTGATCCGCGCGCAACGCTGGCGGCAGGACTGCGGCGGATTCGTGGTCACCAATCCGAATTGCTCCGCCATCGGGCTAGTGATGGCGCTGGGGCCGTTGCATCGGAGCTTTGGCCTGCAGAAGGTGATGGCCGTCACCATGCAGGCGGTCAGCGGGGCGGGCTACCCCGGGGTGGCGTCGCTCGACATCCTCGGCAACGTGATTCCTTATATCGCGAACGAGGAAGAGAAGATGGAGGCGGAGACGCGCAAGCTGCTGGGCCGCGCCGACGCGTCGCGCATTCACTCCGCCGAGTTCGCCATGAGCGCGCAGTGCAACCGCGTGGCGGTGGAAGACGGGCATACCGAGTCAGTGTCGGTAAAGCTGGAGAAGCCGGCGCGGGCGGAAGAGATTATCGAGGTGTGGCGCAGTTTTCGCGGCGTGCCGCAGGAGTTGCGGCTGCCCAACGCGCCGGAGCAGCCGGTAATTTATGACACGGCGCCCGACCGGCCGCAGCCGCGCTTCGACGTGGACCGCGGTGCGGGCATGTCGGCCACGGTAGGCCGTCTGCGGCCGTGCGGCGTGCTCGACTGGAAGTTCACGGTGCTCTCGCACAACACCATCCGCGGCGCGGCGGGCGCGGCGTTACTCAATGCCGAGCTGCTCAAGGCGCAGGGATACCTCGGAGACTAGCCGTCGATTCAAATGACCGTTTCTAGCCACAGAGGACACGGAGGAAACACAGGAATAGCAATTTCCCTGGGCGTCGGTATTCGTCTGCCGGCGACGAACTGTTTTCTTCAGATTGAAAAACCTGTGTGTCCTCTGTGGCTCGATTCCGGGGGCCGCCGATGATTGTGATGAAATTCGGCGGCACCTCGGTGGAAGACGCGACGGCGATCGCGCGCGCGGCCGACATCGTGTGCAGCCGGCTAGCGCAGGACCCGGTGGTGGTGGTCAGCGCCATGGCCAAGGTCACCGACCAGTTGGTGGCGATGGCCCGGGCGGCGGGTTCGGGCGACCGCGAGAGCGCGCTCCAGCTCTCGCGCGCGGTCCGCGAAAGGCACTACAACGCGGCATCGGAGTTGCTGGGCAGCGCGGTCTTCGGACAGCTTCACAGCGAACTGGAAGCGGATTTCGATGCCCTGGACGAGTTGCTGCGCGGCATCGCGGCGGTCGGCGAGTTGACGGCGCGCACCACCGACAACGTGCTCTCCTACGGCGAACGGCTTTCCAGCAAGCTGGTGACGGCGGCTTTCCGCTCGCATGGGCTGAAAGCGGTGCTGGTCGACCCGCGCGAGTGCATCGTCACCGACGCGAATCACGGCAAGGCCATCCCGCAGATGGACGACACCAACGACAACGTGCGCGCGCGCCTGCGTCCGCTGGCGCTGAAGAAGTGCGTGGCGGTGATGGGCGGTTTTATCGGGGCGACCCGCGAAGGCACGACCACGACGATCGGCCGCGGCGGGTCGGATTTCTCCGCGGCCATCGTGGGTGCGGCCTTGGGCGCCGAGCGCATCGAGATCTGGACCGACGTGGACGGGATGAAGACCACCGATCCCAACCTTTGCCCGGACGCGCTGCGCATCAAGTCCATCGGATTCGAAGAAGCGGCGGAACTGGCGTATTTCGGGGCGAAGGTGCTGCATCCCTCCACGCTGCTGCCGGCGATTCAGAAAAATATCGCGGTGCACGTGCTGAATTCGCGGAACCCGGCCAACGAGGGAACGCGCATCACCGCGCGCGCGCCGCACTGCCGCAACGCGTTCAAGGCAATCGCGGCCAAAAAGCGGATCACGATCGTGGATATCGTGGCGACGCGCATGCTGGGCGCGCACGGGTTCATGAAGTCCATCTTCGAAGTGTTCGACCGGCATCGCTGCGCGGTGGACGTGGTGTCGACCTCGGAGGTGAGCGTCTCCCTGACGGTGGATTCCAACGAGGCGATCCCGGCGATCGCGGCCGACCTGGAGAAGATGGCGGACGTGCAATACCGGGGGCGAAACGCGATCGTGTGCATGGTGGGCGACGACATCCGCGAGACCCCTGGCGTGGCGGCGAAGGTGTTCACGGCGCTGGGTGACATCAACGTGCGCATGATTTCGCAGGGGGCGTCGGAAATCAACATCACGTTCGTGATCAACGAGGACGACGTGCCCGAGGCGGTACGCCGGCTGCACAACAAGTTTTTCGCCGATCCGGACCCGGAAGTCTTCGCGAGAGACTAAACACGCAGTTCCTAGTTTCTGGTTTCTAGTTTCCAGTGCCGCGTTGGAATGACCGGGAGGCATCATGAATTTGCTACTTTTGGGCCGCGGGAAGACTGGGTCGCTGGTGGCCGAGGTGGCACGCGAGCGCGGGCATGCGGTAACGGTGTTCGGGAGCGCCGACAACCAAGGCGCGCGCAAGCTCACGCCCGGGCTGCTGGAAACAATCGACGTGGTCATCGATTTCACGACTCCTACGTCGGTGGTAGAGAACATCGCGGCCTGCATTCGGTCGCACGCCAACCTGGTGGTGGGCACGACCGGGTGGTACGGCGAGTTGCCGCGCATTAAGCCGCTGGTCGAGCAGAGCGGAATCGGATTGCTGTATGCCGCGAATTTTTCCATCGGCGTCAACCTGTTTTTCGATATCGCACGCGCGGTCGCGCCTGCCGTGCGCTACGGCTACCAAGGACGGATCCTGGAGAGACATCACGTACATAAAAAGGATGCGCCGTCGGGTACGGCGGTGGCGATCCGCAACGTGATTCGCGACACGGTGCAGGCGGAGCTGCCGATCGAGTCGGAGCGCGAGGGCGACGTGGTTGGGATGCACCAGGTAACATTCGAATCGGCGGGCGACAGCATCACGCTGGTACACGAGGCCAAGTCGCGACGCGGATTTGCCGAGGGCGCGGTGCGGGCGGCGGAGTGGCTCCAGGGCAAAAGCGGGTTCTACGATTTCAAAGACATCTTCCGCGAATTGCGCTAAAGTTCACCGTTCACCGGGCCGAGAATTTAGACTGTACGAATCGATTTCTTCATCACAGGTGATTTATGAAGCAGATTTATGGCTGCGGCACAGCCATTGTCACGCCCTTCAAGGCGGACGGATCGATTGACGAGCCCGCGCTCAAAGACCTGGTCGCATGGCAGGTCGAGAGCGGCATTGACTTTCTTGTCCCCTGCGGCACGACGGGCGAGACACCGACGCTGTCGCGTGAAGAATGGCTGCGGGTCGTCGAGGTGACGATTACGGTGGCGCACGGGCGCGTGCCGATCGTCGCCGGCGCAACCTCAAACAGCACGCAAGACGCGGTCGAGAAGGCGAAGACCGTGGCGGCGATGCAGGGCGTGGACGCGATCCTGACGGCGTCGCCGTATTACAACAAGCCGACGCAGGAGGGGCAGTACCAGCACTTCCGGGCGATCGCCGAGGCGGTGGACAAGCCACTGATCCTGTACAACGTGCCCGGCCGCACGGGCGCGAACCTGGAGCCGGCGACGCTGGGCCGGCTGGCGCAGATCTCGAAGATCATCGGGGTAAAGGAGGCCAGCGGAAATATGTCGCAAATTGCCGATGTGTTCAACGCCGTACCGGAGAGCTTCCTGGTGTTCTCGGGCGACGACGCGATGACGCTGCCGGTGATCTCGCTGGGTGGCGTGGGCATTATTTCGGTGGCGTCGAACGAGATTCCGCGCCAGATGACCGAGATGACGCGCGCGGCGCTGGGCAACGATTGGAAGAAGGCACGCGCGATTTGTCGGCGCTACCTGCCGCTGATGCAGGCGAACTTTATCGAGTCGAATCCGATCCCGGTGAAGGCGGTGCTCGCCATGATGGGCAAGATCGAGGAAAACTACCGGCTGCCGCTGACGCGCATGAAACCGGAGAACCGCGCCAAGCTGGAGAAGATCGTGCAGCATCTTGAACTGGGAAAGATGGCGAGCGTGGCGTCGTAGTGGTTGGCAATTGGTGGTTAGGAGGCGGCGCCCGGTGATGCCGGGCGTTTTTTGTGCGGCGGCGAGTTTGTGTTGCAGATCCGCCGCTACGCTGACAGGGCTACTCGTAATCGGTGGCCACGCTCTCGGCGGTAATCGAACCATTTCATTGAAGTCCGGATTCCGTCGGGGGCTAAAGCTCGCATTATTCGCGGCTCCGACGGCACGGCTGAAGCCGTGCCCTACGCCATTCATGAGATAGCTTGGCTTTGTTGAGATCCTGGCAGGAAGCGAGTTTCACTTCGTGCCGTCCCTACGGGACTCTGTGTAATTTAAAGGCAACTTTCCCGGCACTTACGTGCCGGGCTAGGTTCTGTCGCCCGTGCGGGGCTGAGGCCGCGCTATCCTTTTGGGAATGCAGCAGGGCGAACGAAAGGATGTCAACAAAGCCAGATAGCTTCTTCTTACTTCTGACTTCTTACTTCTGACTTCGATATACTGCCGCCCCATGGAATCCTTGCAACCCTCGATTGAGCGCCTGTTTTCGCTGGGCGCCGCCGTGGACAAGCAAGATGCCCGCCGCGTATTTGACGAGTTCCTGGAGGCGCTGACCGCCGGACGAATCCGCGCGGCCGAGAAGCGCGACGGGGCATGGCAGGTCAACGTCTGGGTGAAACAGGGCATCCTGCTCGGGTTCCGGCTGGGCGAAATCGTGGACATGAGCGGCGGCGGCGCGCTGTCGTTCGTGGACAAAGACACGTTTCCGGTGCACCGCTTCACGCCCGAGGACCGCGTGCGAGTGGTGCCGGGCGGATCCTCGGTGCGCAGCGGAGCGTATGTTGCGCCGGGCGTGATCTGCATGCCGCCGATGTACATCAACGCCGGGGCGTACGTGGACGAGGGCTCGCTGGTGGACTCGCACGCGCTGGTGGGATCGTGCGCGCAGGTTGGGAAGCGCGTCCACCTGAGTGCGGCGGCGCAGATCGGCGGCGTGCTCGAACCGGTGAATGCCGCGCCGGTGATCATCGAGGACGACGTGCTGGTGGGCGGCAATTGCGGTGTCTACGAAGGCACGCAGGTGCGGCGGCGCGCCGTGCTGGGCGCCGGCACCATCCTGACACGCTCGACGCCGCTCTACGACGTGGTGCGCGACGAAGTCTACCGCGCGTCGGGCGATCAGCCGCTGGTGGTGCCGGAGAATGCGGTCGTGGTGCCGGGCTCGCGGGCGTTGAACCGCGGGAAAGCGATCGAGTGGGGATTATCGGTGTATGCGCCGGTGATCATCAAATATCGCGACGAAAAGACGGACGCCAGCGCCGCACTGGAAGACGCGTTGAGATAGCTTGGCAGAGCACGTTTGGACGCTAGAGGACATTACACTTCTGAAACATTAACCCACACGAGGATCATCGAAATGCCGAGCGAGAACGATACTCGACCTTGCAAATATCCTGGCTGCAATGGAACACAGACATTTGAATCCTACGCGTCGATTGCTGGGTCACAAGTGGGCACTGGCACTAACGGCGGAGAGATCATTCGGGGGACCAAACGGCAGCCAGCGTGGGTTTGCAACAAGAACCGCGAACATTACGAATTGGCAAACTGAGACACTGTCAACAGAGGTTGCAGTTTGACATCCCCCTCGTTCTGCCCCTCGTTGCGCTGCAAGCGGTGAGGACCGAGCCCCGCACCGGCGAGAATAGACTTGAAACGCGACACTGAAAATTAAACCGGAAACTCTCCATGAAGGCCCGCTCGCTGATTGCCGCACTCGCGCTGTTCTTCGTCGCCGCCGTGCTCGTGGTCGGCGACCGCTACGGTGTTTTTCACACTCCCGCCAGCGCGACCGCCGTCGTGCGCTGGGCCGCCATTATCGCGCTGATCGCCTATGCCATTGTCCAGCGCTCGCTGACCACATGGATTCTGGTTAGCATGGTGGTGGGCGCGGAAATTGGGCACGACTTCCCGCACGTCGCGGTCAACCTGCGCGTGCTCAGTCTAATTTTTCTGCGGCTGATCAAGACCATCATTGCGCCGCTGCTATTCAGCACGCTGGTAGTGGGCATCGCCGGGCATCACGACCTGAAGCAAGTGGGGCGCATGGGGATCAAGGCGCTCATTTACTTCGAAGTCGTGACCACGATCGCGCTGTTTATCGGGCTGGGCGCGATCAATCTGAGCAAGGCCGGGGTGGGCGTGAACGCGCCGCCCGCGCTGCACGCCGAATTGCCGCCGACACAGAAGCAGAGCGCGGTCGACATCCTCCTGCACTCCTTTCCGGAAAACATCGCCAAGTCGGTGGCCGAGGGGCAGGTGCTGCAGATCGTGGTGTTCAGCATCATCTTCGGGATCGCGCTGGCGCTGCTGAACGATCAGAAACGACGGCCGGTGCTGACCTTCTGCGAGAGCCTGTCGGAGACCATGTTCAAGTTCACCAACATCGTGATGATGTTCGCGCCCATCGGCGTGGGAGCGGCGATAGCCAACACGGTGGGGCACATGGGCCTGGGAATCCTGGTAAACCTGTTCAAGCTGCTGGCAACGCTGTACGTCGCACTGACCGTTTTCCTGCTCGGCGTGCTGTTGCCGGTGGCGCTGATGGCGCGGGTGCCACTGCGGCGGTTTATCAAGGCGATTGCCGAGCCGGCTTCGATCGCGTTCGCCACAACATCATCAGAGGCGGCGCTGCCGCGCGCCATGGAAGCGATGGAGGCGATCGGCGTGCCGCGGCAGATCGTCGCGTTCGTCATTCCCACCGGCTACAGCTTCAACCTGGACGGCAGCACGCTTTATCTCGCGCTGGCTTCGGTGTTCGTGGCCCAGGCGGCGGGAATTCACCTCAGCTTCGGACAGCAACTGGTGATGGTGTTTACGCTGATGCTGACCAGCAAGGGCGTGGCCGGGGTGCCGCGGGCGTCGCTGGTGATCCTGCTGGGCACGGCGGCCTCGTTTCACCTGCCGGAATGGCCGATTTTCGTGATCCTCGGCATTGACGAGCTGATGGACATGGCGCGCACCTCGGTGAACGTGATCGGCAACTGCCTGGCGACGGTGGTGATCGCGCGCTGGGAAGGCGAGTTTGGCAAGGAACAGCCGTCGGAGACGGTGCAGGCGGCGGTTGGTAGTTAGGAGTTAGGAGTTAGGAATAGATTGAGGCAACAATCATGTTTAGGAACACGGCGCACGAGCACGGTGTCGGGGTGGAGAAGCATTTCCGCTGGCGCGCCGGCGAAATCACCCGCCTGGAAGGCTTCAGCGATGCCGTCTTCGCTTTCGCGCTAACGCTGCTCGTGGTTTCGCTGGAAGTGCCACACACGTTTGACGAGCTCATGGACACTATGCGCGGCTTCGTCGCCTTCGGCGTCTGCTTCGCCATCCTGGTGCAGGTCTGGTTCTATCACTATCGCTACTTTCGGCGGTACGGCTTGCAGGACGGCGTCACCGTAGTGCTGAATGCAGGGTTGTTGTTCGTGGTCCTGTTTTATGTGTACCCGCTGAAATTCCTGTTCACCACGCTTGTCGGGAGCATCACCGGCGGAGCCACCGTCGGCGGAAGAACCGCGCTTGACGCCATGCTCGGCCCGCAAGACGTGCCCATGCTGATGACCATCTACGGATTGGGCTTCGCTGCCGTATTCGGCATCCTGGCATTGCTGTACGGCAACGCCTACCGCAAACGCGGCGAACTGGAACTTGACCCGCACGAGACATTGCTTACCCAGCACTCGCTGTTCGAAAACGTGGGTGTGGGCTGTATTGGACTGTTTTCGGCCCTGCTTGCGCACCTGCTGCCCGTCGGGAGATCCGGTCTGGCGGGATTCGCGTATTTCCTCATTCCCGCCTATGCCACTGCCTGCGGTACGTATTTCGGACGACGGGCGAAGGAACTGGACCGCAGCGCACACAAACACGACCACGCTTCATCCTTGTGAAGGGCTGCGACAACTAAGCAGCCTCCTCGTCGGAGACGAGCTCGATGGTCGAAGGTGTTATTTCGCCTCGGGCTTGGCGAGTTCGATGGAATGGACGTGCGAGATCCAGCCGGTTTCCGGGTTCATCTCTGCGGTGATGCGGTAGGAGTCGCGCCGGGCGACGTAGCCCTGCTCCTCCAGTTCCAGGACGCGGGCGTGGAACTGCTCGGCATCCCATTCGCGCACCAAGACAGTATCCTGCACGCCGTGATTATAGAACGGAGGCGCCCCAGGATGCCGCGCGGTTAATGGGCGTAGCAAAGGTCGCCATAACCGGCACAGCTCTGGTCGTCACCGAACCTTGTGACCACGGAGGCGACCAGCGCCGCTAGTTCCTGGCGGTGGCGCCGCTGATAGCAGCAAAGGCAGTCGTACACGTGGGGCGAACCGCAGTCCGCCTCACCGCGCGGGCAGCCGTACGGCTGCTGGCAGGTCGGGCAGTAATGATGCTTCACGCGAATCTCCTTGCGCTAGCGTTGGCCACGCCCACACCTGCCAAAGGCGGGCAGATGTGGGACGCCCAAACTTCAGTTGGCGCCGCTCTCCATGGCGACGGCGCGCGGAAACAGGATGTTGTTTTCCAGGTGGATGTGCTGGTGCAGGTCGGCTTCGAAATCCTGGAACGCGCTGTACAACGTGCGATAGCTGATGCAGGCGTCTTCGGGCGCGGTGAACTCCGAGCTGGCCGCGCGAATCGAGCGCAGCGCGTCGCCGGCGGAGTCGTGCTCCATGATCATCATCTGCACCGGGTTTTTCACCGTGCCGAACATCGGACGGCGCGGCGCCTGGTGCGACGTCACCGCATTCTCCATCTCGACGATGTACGGAAACAGGATGTTCTCTTCCTTCATCAGGTGCATGGAGAGTTCCTGGCCGAGGCCGGCGAAGGTTTCACGGATCTGGTGCAGCTCAGGATGATTCTGCCCATGCACCGAGCAGACCTTTGCCAAGAGCTGTTCGAGGCGCGGTACTTCCGCCTTCACGTAGGCATGATGCGTGCCGACGATGTGGCTGATGAGCGCGGCCAACGACCCCGTCTTCCTATCGGCTGAGGGCGCCGGTTGCTCCGCCTGCGCCGCAAGCGAGGCAAGCACCTCATCCACGGCAAGGTTGCGCGCCGCGCAGGCTTCCTGCAGCGATTTCTGGCCGCCGCAGCAGTAATCAATGCCCAGGTTCTCGAACACGCGGGTAGCTTGCGGATATTCCAGCACCACTTCGCGCACCGTCTTTGCCGTGTCAACGTTCATCTTTGTTCTCCCTCTGTCAATCGTTCTCGACCAGAAGGATAGCGAGGCGAGGCGGCGGGGCCGATGACTTTTGTCACGGGGCGAGGAAGTCAGAAGTAAGAAGTGAAAGCCGGACGGATAATTTCGATTCACGATGGGGTTACTTCTGCCTTCTGACTTCTTACTTCATAATTCTTGCTTGTGCGCTACTCGCCGGTTTCGAGCTGGTTCCGCAGTACAGCAAGCTTGGGAATGGTGACGGTGCGGCCGTCTACCTCGATGAGTCCCTCAGCCTGCAGCCGGCTGATATTGCGCGACACCAGCTCGCGCACGGTGCCAATATGTGCCGCCAGTTCCTGGTTGCTGGCGGGCAGTGCGATCTGCACGTTGGCGGTGGCGCCGGGGGCCTGCTCGCGGGCCAGGCGCAGCAAGAGCGAGATCAGGCGCGAGCGGATGGTGGTGAACGACAGCTCTTCAATGATGTTAACCAGCCGTCGCAGCCGGTTGCCCACCACGCGCAATACCTTGAGCGCGACTTTGGGGTGAACCAGGCAGAGGGAGTGAAAATCCTGTTTGCTGACGAACAAGAGCTGCGCTTCGTCCATCGCCGTGGCGGAGGCGGGATAGTTTCCGCCGTCAAAAACGGGCAACTCGGCGATGGAATTGCCAGACTTCTCGATGGCGAGCACCTGCTCCCGTCCCCCGGGCGAGCTCTTGAACAGGCGGACGGCGCCGCTCTCGATGACAAACAGCCCCGGGCAGGCGTCGCCTTCGGCAAACACCAGTTCGCCGGGCGCGTAGCGGCGCGGGACAGCGCGCGCGGCGAGGAACTTGATTTCCGTTTCCGAGAGGTCGGCGAAAAGCGGCACGCGGCGCAGAACCTCGGCTGCGGTGGCTTGGGTTGTCGGCATTGGCGGTATTGTACGCGGCCCGGCGGCGCGCGTCAGTCCGGACCCACGTCTGCAAAATACGGATAAAGGAGGGATCCCTACAGGAGATATGCCGTGACGAGCAGCAAACCGAAGCTTACTCCGTGCACCAGTTCTGTCCATCCGAGGCGCTTGACCACAAGCGGCCTTGCACCGGCTTTGAACCACAGCAAGCCACGCACCAGCAGCGGAACAAACGCCAGCAGCGCCAGAGCGGGCACCAGGTGTAAGCGCCAGGCCGCCAAGAGCGCGGCGCTCATGGCAAATTGGCCGATTAGGAACCCACGTCCGCGACGAACCTTTTCCTGCCGAGTCGCGGCGCGTGCCGCGTGAATGCGCAGTTGGACAAAATGGATCTGGTTGCCGGCGAAAATCCAGTTGACCAGCCACAAGCCCAGCGCGGTCGTGTCGAGCCGTTGGGTGACAACGTACCAGGCGGCGGGCGCGGTGAGCGTGAGCCCGATGGATCCGATGAGTTGCGACGCCATGCGCGCGCCGCGTCCCAGCTTTTTCACCGCCGCTTGCGCGATAAAGGCCAGTGCGGCGGCCGCGCCCAGCACCAGCAGTCGATCGTCGCCTTCCAAAAGCAGAACGGTAGTACAGGCCATGGCGGTCGAGCCCAGTACCGCGATCGCCAGCAGCAGCCAATTGGTCTCTGCCACCGACTGGGCTCGCATCGGCGACGTGCCCAGCGCGCTCTCCACCGGGGTGCGTATCCAGAACAAGGCCAGAGCCGCGACGGTGAACAGCGCCAGCGAGAGCCAGTTCCGCTGCACCGCCAGTCCCGCACATGCGCCCGTGATCAGTGGGATCAGCAGCAGGCCCCAGGCGCCGTGCTCGCGTGGGATCACCAGCGCGCGCATGCGCGCCTTGCCGACGGGAGCGGGCTTGACTGTGGCAGGGAACGTCGCCATATCGTAAACGTCGTGATGAAGGTTAGCCGCCAACCTCACTCCAGGCTGTGACTTTAGTCGCGCGCGCGGCCCCACTGCCGCTGCAGGCGCCGTACCCTGTTCTTGCGGGAGATCGTGCCGCGGCTCGCTGGTTGACGATGCTTACCAGCACGATCTCCCGGCCGTAGAAAATCAGTCGTTCGTCACCGCAACCGTCTTGCGCGTCTTCAGCGCTTCGCTGCGCGGCTGATAGACGCAGAACGGTTCCTCGTCGAGATAATCGCCGGTTGCGGCGTAGGCGCGCGCGCGGCATCCCATGCAGATGTTGCGGAACTCGCAGCAGCCGCACTTCCCTTTCAGGTTGTCGGTGTCGCGGAGCTGGTTGAACACCACCGAGTTTTCCCAGATGTCGGCAAACGTCTGCTTGCGCAAGTCGCCCGCAACCGCCGGCAGGTAGCCGCAAGGGAACACTTCCCCTTCGTGCGAGATGAAGCACACGCCGGTTCCCGCCAGGCAGCCCTTGGTCATGGCGTTCATGCCGTCGGGATGACCGCCCATGCCGGCGTGCTCAGCGTTCTTGGCGGCGTGATTGCCGCCCTGCGGATGAATCTCGACGCCGGTGGAGCCCGGCATCATCATGTCGGTCGGACCGATCCCGGCTCCCGTTCCGCTGCCCGAAGCCGCGCGGCGGTCTGCGGCGCGGCGCTGGCGAGCCACGCGGAAATAATGCGGCGCGCAGGTCGCCTTCAGCTCGATGCCACCCTCCAGCGAGCGGTCGTAGAACCAGTTCAGCATCTCCTCGTATTGCTCGGGAGGGACCATCTGCTCGGCCGCGATGTCCACGCCGCAGCCGACCGGCACCAACAAGAACGTGTGCAGCGCGTCGGCGCCGAGGGCTCGCGCCAGCTCCAGCACCTGCGGCAACTGGTGGGCGTTGTGGCGCGCGATGGTCGTGTTGATCTGCACCGACATGCCCAGCTCCTTCAGGTTGCGCAGCCCGTACACGGCGGCATCGAAGGCGCCGGGAATACCGCGGAAGGTGTCGTGGGTGAGGGAGTCGGAGCCGTCGAGGCTGATGGAAACGCGGCGCACGCCGGAATCCACGATGCGGCGGGCCAGTTCCTTGGTCACCATCGTGCCGTTGGTGGCCAGCGCGACCCGCAGTCCGCGGTCGGTGGCGAAACGGGCAAGCTGAAAAATGTCGCGCCGGTACAGCGGCTCGCCTCCGCTCAACACCAGGATGGGGCTGGTGTAGGCGGCGATTTGCGTGATGATGTCGAGGGCGCGGTCGGTGGGCAGGTCGGTCGGCGAACTCAGCTCGGTGGCGGTGGCGCGGCAATGGATGCAGCGCAGGTTACAGCCCTTGGTGACTTCCCAGAAAATCAGCCGCGGCTTGGACTGCGCTTTGGGGCCGGTTCCGGTTTCCATCCTCATTCTCCTCTACTTGGTTCAAGGCTAGACCCGGAGGAGAACATGAGGCCGTGACAGTCGTCACAACCTGGTGTGAGAAGGGTCACCCAGCACGCTTCGCGCGTAACTTGTGATCAGGGCTGTTACCGCCAGTTACGGCAGCTTCTTTGGTTTTTTCTCGGGCTGTGCGAATATCAGCCGAAATGCGATGTCCACAGTGCAAAGCTAAGGTTCGGCCAAGGGACTTGCCCCGGAGATGCCGTCACTGCGGAGCCAAGGTCTATTTCTATGGCAAGTGGCGATGGCCACGAGGCATCAGTTGTGGTTTAGTTGACCTGCTGATTACATATCGGTGGTATCCCGTGGAGAATCTCACCCTCAGTGGGCACTTCAGATGGTTGGTTCTTTTCGCCGTGGTCTACTTCGGCTTAGCTGTTCTTTCGTTTCGGTTGGTTCCGGCAGAACTTGCTCTTGCGCCGCAGGACGGGCCAATACGGCTGGATCTGTAGATGTATGGCGTAACTGTCGCTAAATCGCCCTATCACAAGTTACGGAGCGCCGCTTAACTGCAATCTCGTGTCCGCTACAGCTTACTGTTCTTATGGTCCCACGCCGCCGGTGTGGCAGTCGCTGCAATTGACGGCCGTCATATCGCCCAAATCCACCGGATGCTTGAACGGCATGCCCAGGGTACTGCCGTACACGGGCTGGCCGCTTTCGACTTCCGCGATCACGGTGTGACAGGTGTCGCAGTTTTTCGTGAGCGCCTTGCCGTCGCCGGCGCTGACGTGGTCGCCATCGTGGCAGCGGAAGCATCCGGGGGAAAGGAAGTGCCCGATATTGTTCGGGTGCACGCGCCAGTCCACCTTCATCTCGGGGAAGATCGTAGTCTTGTAGATACGCTGCACCTCCGCAATGGCGCTGCGAATCTCCAGTTCCCGGCTCTTGGACAGCGCCGGATATTTTTCCCCGTAGAACTTCTCCAGGTTGGTGGCGATCGCCTGCACGGCTTCCGGCGTGGTGTTGTACTTGGCGCTGAGCACCTCGACCGCCTGCTGCTTGACGAAGGGCAACGTTGGATCGATGCGCTTGGCCAGCAGCGACTCGTCCACAGAGTGGTCCGGCGAGGGATAGATATGCGTCGGACGGTTGTGGCAGTCCACGCAATCCATGCGGCGCTTGGGCATGCTGGCGATCTGTTCCGGCTTCAGGGGATTGTCCTTCGACTGGTACACGGTGACGCGCCCGCTCTGGTCCTTCACCTGCACCCAGGGGATCACCTGACGCTGCCGGTCGCTGGCGATGTAGGTGATTTCGTTGGCGATGTTCATATGCCAGTGAATGCCGGAAGGCGCGCCGGTGGTGGGATCACCGCCACCGGTGTTGATGAGCATGCGGATCTGCCGCGGCGTGTTCTTCTCGTCGCTGCCGTAGTGGTAGAAGACCTTCAACTGCGCGCCGTAAAACTTGCGCGGCCAGTGGCACTGCTCGCAGGTTTCCTGCGCCGGACGCAGGTTTTCGACCGGCGTCGGGATCGGCTTCGGATATTTGTGAAACGCGACCGCGTACACCTGGTAGGCGCCGGAGAGTTTGGAGCGCACGTAAAAGCCGGCACCCGGCCCGACATGGCAATCGACGCAGCGCACGCGCGCGTGCGGCGACTGGCTGTAGGCCACGAACTCGGGGTTCATCACGCTGTGGCAGAGCTGGCCGCAGAATTGGACCGAGTCCGTGAACTCGTAGGCGCGATAGCTGCCGGCGGCGCTGAGCGCGACGAAGACGATGGCGAAGCTGACAAAAAACGCGAACGCGCTGCGCTGCTGGGGATTGTTCAGGTCGATGCGCGGATAGCGCGGCATGGACGGGGCATGGGTGAGCCGGCGCGAGCGCTCCGCCCACATCCCGACGGGAATCAGCAGCAGGCCCAGGATCAGGAACGCGGGGATAATCATGTAGGCGAAAATGCCGATGTAGGGGCTGGGCCGGGCGGAAATGTAATCAATAAAAATGAGGAAGGCGATGTTGGCGGCGCTGATGACCGCCAGCGCCGCGCCGATCAAGCTGATGGGATTACGGATGAGCCCCGGCGTGCGGCCATTCGGGGGCTGGGGCGTAGCTATGTCATCTTGGGGCTGGTCGGCCATCCAAAACTCCTCCAGGTTCTTGCTGCGCGCGGCGATCAGGCGCCAGTGGCCGCGCTGGGAGAAACGGCAACCGGGCAGCTTACGCCAAAGATAAACTCCTGACAAACCTCGGCCCGTGGGCGCAGATCACAATCACCAGTGATTCACGCCACGGGCCATCAACCTTGCCCGCCGCTGGTTAATGCCGCGGACCAACCGGCTGTTTCTCTTCCTCCGACGCCGGCGGCACTGGTTCCGGCTCGCCACTTTCCGCCGCAGCTACGTCCACCGCGCGGCGCACCGTTTCGATGTCCAGGCCGTGCTCGTCCTGGTAATGCTCGACGGAGACTTTTCCGTCGTACCAGGCCCAGTTCATCGGGTACACGTCGGGGTCGAAAAACACCTGGTAGAAGTGCCACACGATGATCGCCAGCGTCGCCAGCACCGCCTCGTAGAAGTGGATGGCGGTAGCGACGTCGAGCCACCAGCGCGGCAGCGTGTGCCCAACCTGCACCTTGAACCACAGGGCCAAGCCGGTGCCAGCCATCACGATCGTTCCCCAGACCAGCGCCCAGTATTCCGCCTTCTCGGCGTAGTTGAAGCGCTTGAATTGCGGCTTGGACACATTCAACCCGAGGTAGTGACGCATGTTGTCGAGCGCGTCCACCACGTCCTTGGGCTCAGGCAACATGGCCAGCATCAGCCGCCGCCCTTCGGCGCTGATGAGGAGATAGCCGACGTGGTACAAGCCGGCAGCGATCAGCACGCCGCCGGCGGTGCGGTGCAGGATGCTGCGCAAGGTCTCGTTCAGGTTCAGCAACTCGGCAAACCACGAGTCCGGGAACTTCAGGGCAAACCCGGTGATCACCAGGACGAAGAAACTGATCAGCAGCGTCAGGTGCTGGATGCGCTGGTTAGTGTCCATGCGGCGCACGATGCGGCGGTGCGCGTCGCGGCGCAGCAGCGCCTTGCGGCGCCAGATGATCAGGTTGTGCAACAGCATGGCCCCGATCGTCACCAGAATCAACGTCAGATACATGCGCCGGATCCAGCGCACCACCACGCTGCCGATATCGGCGGAGAGCGGCGCATTGACGTGCACCTTGCCCTGCAGAAACTTGTCGCTGATACCGCGATGGCACTGGCCGCAGGTGGCCTTCAGATTGGCGTGGTTGACCTTCGACCTGGGATCGGACGAGGGCAGGATATCGTGCGCGCCATGGCAACTGGCGCAATTGGCCACCACCGTGGACCCGCTCTCCGAGGCCAGGCCGTGATAGCTCGCCAAATACGTGCTTTCGCGTCCCGCGGGCATACCGAACTCGCTCGCCAAGCGCACGTTCTCATGGCAGCGCCCGCAGGTGTACCGGGAGATGTTCAGCGCGCTAACCGAAGACGAGGGGTTGCTGGGCGCCTTGATGGTGTGGATGCCGTGGCAGTCGGTGCACACCGGGGCCTGCCAGTTACCCTTAGTGACGGCTTGGCCGTGGATGCTGGCAATGTACTTCTGTTCCACTTCGGTGTGGCACTTGCCGCACGTAAAGGGAACGTTGGCTTTCGCGATGGAAGATTTCGGATCGGCGCCGTTCAAAATGTCGTGCGCGCCGTGGCAGTCAGTGCAGACCGCGGCCTTGCTCTTGTCGCCTTCCTTGGCGACGGATTTGCCGTGCACACTCTCTTCGTAATTGATGAACGGCTGCGCACTGTGCCCGCTGGCCTCCATCACGAATTTCTGCCCGTGGCAGGTGCCGCAGGTGGCCGGAATGTTGGAGCGATGCACCTTGGACTTGGGATCGGTAATGGGCAGGATCTCGTGCACCCTGCCATGGCAGTCCTGGCAGGTGGCTGCCAGCTTGTCGCCGTGCTTGACCGCCTGCGCGTGGAAGCCGCGGTTGTAGGCGGCATTCTCCTCCGCGTGGCAGGTGGCGCACTTCGGTGTCGCCGGCGGGGTTTCATGCGGCGCCGACTTGATGTCGGTATGGCAATCGGTGCAGCCGAACATGCCGTGCACCGAGCCCTTGAACTTTTCCTGGTCGACCGCGAGCGATACCGGTTTGCCGTTCACTTCCTTGGTCAGGCCCGCGTCGGCATGACAGGCGATGCATTCGGCGTCGGTTATCTTGGGCTGCTTCGGTTGTTTGGCGGCCCAGGACGACGCGCCGGAGAATATCAGGAATAGGAAAGCCAGCGCGACCGCAGTGCGTGCTCCGTTGCGTTTCAGCATGCCAGGACCCTTCTCTCTGCGCGCCGGCGCCTACCGGTACGCGAACAGCATCGCGTAGATGATCCACACAATGATGCTGAACCCGATGGACAACGCCATCCACGCGAACACGCGGATGGTCTTCACCACGATCGCCGGATGCGGTTCGGCCAGGTGCCGCTCCATGCGCCCGCTCGCCAGCAGCGCCTCGTACTCGCGCGGCTTGTCGCGCTTCAACTCCGCCAGCTTCATGTGGCCGGTGAAGACGGTGGTGTCCATGGGAAATTTTTCCGGCCGCAGGTGCGTGTTGAAGAAGTGGACGGTGAAGATGAAGCCGGTGGCGAGCAGCGCCTCGTCGCTGTGAATGATGGTGGCGACGTTAATGAACGAGCCGGGAATAAAGCGCGTGAAGAATACCGGGAACCACAGCGTCAGGCCGGTGGAGCCGATGATAAACACGCCCCAGAACACGGCGAAGTAATCGAATTTTTCCCAGTACGTCCAGCGCCCGTACTGCGGCCGCGGGCCCAGTCCGACGAACCACTTCATGGTGGCGATGAATTCCAGCAAGTCGGGCTTCATGGGGATCATGGAATTGGGCCCCAGCAGCAGCGCCTTCCACGATCCGTACTCGCGCTTCTTGAGCTTGAACAGGTCCACGATGTGAGCGATGAAGGTGGCGAACATGATCACCGCGGCGGTCCGATGGATGAAGCCGGCGGCCTGGAACCCGCCCAGCATGCGCGACAGGAACCGCGCCCACCCGGTGAAGGAGAACTTCAGCGACAGGCCGGTCAGTGCCAGCGTAATGAAACTGACGATCATGCAGGCGTGCAGGGCGCGGTGCAGGCGGGTGAAGCGCACGAACTCGCGGTGGTCGGGCGGCGCTTCCGGCCCCCACTCGTCGCTCGCAATTACCGCCGTCTCGTGCGCCGCGGCGGGGATAGCAACCGCGGGGTTGGGTTGCGCCACGACGGTTTCCATTTCCTCTTTAACGGTCGCCATCGCGCTTCTCCTCTCGCCCTTTTAGTTCGGCCGCTTCCTTGGCCTCCTCGGCGCGCAGTTCGGCCCGCATCTGGAACGCGCGCGGCAGCCACAACAGCGTGTGCACGCCCCCGGCGATGAAAGTCCCGACCAGCAGCGACGTCATGCCCCAGAACGTCCAGAACAGGAACGGGTACTTCTTCGGATCGTGGTGCGTGGCGTGCGTCAGATACCCGGCGAAGCGCCGCGTCGCATCGGCGTGGCACTTGCGGCAGGTCTCCACTACGTTGGCGCGGCTCAGGTGCGAGCGCGGGTCGGTGACCTTGAGGATGTCGTGCGCACCGTGGCAGTCGTAGCACTTGGCCGTCTTGGTGTAGCCCAGCCGCGACACTTTGCCGTGATAAGTGTCGAAGTAGGTTTTCGCGATCTCGGCGTGGCAGCGGCCGCACTTGGCCATAATGTCGAGTTTGAAGCCGTCTTCGTCGGCGCGCCGGATCTGGTGCGCGCTGTGGCAGTCGCTGCACACCGGCAGCTCTTCCTTGGTGCTGGTTACGGTGCGCGAGTGCACGCTGTTGACGAACTGCTCCTGGATGCCGTGGTGGCACTGGCCGCAGGTCGCGGGCAAGTTTTTCGGATTGACCGTGGACTCAGGGTCCGACTTCGGCAGTTCGCGGTGCGCGGTGTGGCAACTGGTGCAGGTGGCCGTCACTGTCAGCCCGCTCTTCAGCAGGCCCTTGCCGTGGATGCTCTCCTGATAGTGCGGGATGATCTCGTGCTGCACTCCGGTGTAGCGCACCGCCGCCCTCTTGCCTTCGCGATGGCAACGAGCGCAAAGCGTGGGCACGTTGGTGGCGAAGGTCACCGACTGGGGATCATGCTTTCCCAGCACCTTATGCGTGCCGTGGCATTCCTTGCAGACGGGCGCATTGGGGTCTTTCTTGGCGAACAGCTGCCCGTGCAGGCTGCGCTGGTAGTCCTGCCCGATCTGCTCGTGGCATTTCGAGCAGTCCACCGCCGACGTGATGGTTTCACAGGGGCGCACACGCGAGGCGTTGACCTCGGAATGGCACTGGCTGCAAGCCACCTTGGCGTGACGCGATGACGCCACCTCGGCGGCATTCACCGCCAGCGATCGGCCGTCGTGCGACTTCAGATTCGCGTTGCCGTGGCAGCGCATGCAGTCGGCGTCGGCCATGCCCTGGGTGTAGAAGACCTTGCGCACCTTGTGCGGCTGGTGGCAATCGACGCACGCCGGCAGCACGTGCGCCTCTTTCTCCCACAGCTCGCCCTTGATCGTCTTGCGATGCACCGCCTCGATCTGGGCGTGGCACTTGGTGCAGGTCTTGGCGATGTTGGCGCGCGCAATCGAGGAGTTGGGATCGGTATGCGGCAGGATGTTGTGCGCCGTGTGGCACGACGCGCAGTTCGCCGCCACCACCAGGCCCTTCTTCAGCAGGGCCTCGCCGTGCATGCTCTCCGCATAATTCTCTATGATGTTGTGCTGCTCGATCTTGCGCTGCGTCTGCACCGGCGTGCCCTCGCGATGGCACTTGCCGCAGGTAAACGGCACCTGCAACGGCGACACTGGCGAGCGCGGGTCTTTGACCGAAAGGATGTCGTGGTTTCCGTGGCAGTTGACGCAGCGCGGCGCCAGCGCGTCTCCGCGCGCCACCGCCCGTCCATGCAGCGACCGGGCGTGCTGCTTGGCCTCCTCGCCATGGCAGGTACCGCAGTCCACACGCTTCAGCGGCGTCTCGTGCGGCAGCTCCTTGCCTTCCAGGTCGGCGTGGCAACTGGTGCAGGGCAGCGAGCCGTGGATGGAACCCTGGAACCTCTTGGCTTCCACGTAGAGCGACACGGTACGCCCAGCGCGCTTGGTGGTGAGCGTCCTGTCGCTGTGGCAGGCAAAACAGGTTTCGTTCGGGTCTTCCGCCGCGCGCGCGGCCACGCCGGCGGCGAGTAAGACCGTGGTCAACAACAACAGCCCCGGCAAGGTGCGCCTGCGGCCGCCGGTTTGTCGCGATACCTTCATCCAGCACCTACTCGCTCGCCCGGGTTCGGCCCCGGCAACCTGCCGCCGGTGACGCAGGTCAGGCAGGCGGGGCCAACACTACGTTCTCAAATCGGCGAACATGCGGCTGTGAGACACCTCACCCCTGAACGTGACATGAATCACCCCCGCCATGTGCGTCACATTTCGCCGTGAGCCGCATCACCGGTGGGTCGGACCATTCGTCCCCTATCGCGGCCGATTTTCGGGATGGCGGCGTTGCGTCCAACTGCGGCAGCGGAAAAAACCGAGGGCGGCCGGTGGGCCGCCCTCGCCTAAGACTACATAAACTACAGAACTAGAAGTGGTACTCCAGCGTAGCCGTGAAGACGTGCGCCCGGTACGACGGCTGATCCGCGCCCAGGAACAGCATCTTCTGCAACGCAGTCGCGCCGCCCGAGTCAGCGGTAGTCCCGGCAAAGCTGTAAGGATTCACAGCGCCGGTCTGCCAATCGTTGTTGGCGAACTGCCGGAACACGTACTGGAACTTCGGTACTAGGCTATCCGTCAGCTTGAACCTGGTAACGACGCCCACCTCATGAATCCGGTTGACGTTCTGCGGATAACCGAAATTCACGGCAGGATAGGCAGCCTGATCCAGGCTCCAGTTAGTGAATTGCGTGTCGCAACGGGAGGTCCCTGTGGTCCAGCCGTTGCCGATCTGGCAGTTCACGCCATCGCTAAAATTGAAGCTCTGCGCCAGCGACAAGCTGTAATACAGGCTGAAGTCGAGCTTCTTGGAGGCAGTGACATCCACTCCGCCATAATAGCTGTTGACCACATCCTTGGGAGCGGTCAGCAGGTCGTTGATTGGGTCGCAGGAACTCGGATAAACGAAGCCGGCCCCCGTGGGTGTACAGGTTGCGGGGGTGTTGAGTCCCCTGCCCTCGATCATGATGCCGGTGTTCTTCTCACGCGCATACTCCGCGAACAGCACGACCTTTGGAGTGAGCGCGTAATTGACATCCACGCCGTAGTTGCGCCCCACGTTGGTCAGCAACCCGTAGGCGTAATACGGTCCATAGATCGGTGTCGGAACGCCGGTCCCTGCGCTATACGTGGCGTCGCCGAGCGGCACCGGGCTGTTGACTCCGCCGCGCTGGTTGTAGTTGTCCTGCAACGTTCCCCAGAAGGCCGAGAGGCTCAGCTTCTGAGTGGCATCCCACTGCAGCGACACATCGCCGCGGTTACGAACGCGTGACGATTGATCCAACATGCGGGAATAGTAGTTGCTTGTGTCGATCTCGTACTCCTGCGGCACGCGGTTCTGGTGACGCCCCGAAACCCGGAACGTCAGATCCTTGCGCAGGCGCATGTCGAGGGCAGCGTATACCGAGTCCTCGATGCTCTCGGCAACCTCGCGTTGGGTGCGGTCGGTCCAGCCCCGCTGGTAGCCGAACTTCACCGAGTTCTTCTTGGTAAAGAACCATGTACCGCCGATATCGAACAGCCTGGTCGTGAACGAGCTGTGTTCGGAGGGGGCATAGTATCTATAGTTCGCGACCGTTGGTGAATTGGTAGCGGCAGCGAGCTGGCTCTCCGCTGGATGCAGCGGGTCAAACCAGGCTGTCGCACCGTGGAAGCTGGTCAGGAATGCCGTATCGGCTATGACCGGCCTGACCAGCATTTCCGGAGTGCCGTCGTCGTACTTGTAATGCTGGTACTTGGCTACGAATTTCAGGTCTTTCGTTGCCTTCAATACCGCGGTGTAGTTCATGGCCAGCGTGTCCACCTTGCCGTTCAGACTCTGCGCCGGCAGGAAAGCGGGGTAACCAGGATCTGGAGTTAAGTTCACATAAGTGTTGGTCGTCAGAGGCTGAAAATTCGCATTCTGCGACATCCACCCAGGGGTGACATTCGCCATCAAGCTGATGTGTTTGCCAATCTGGACTGCACCCTGGCCCACAAACTGCTGGTACTTATTGTCCGGGTACAGGTCCATCCGTCCCGTGGCGGGTCCCACCGTCGTGTTGTTGTACACGGTCGAGAACGGGTTCTCCACCACCATGCTGGGAGTGTCGTTCTGGAAGAACGACCCCTGGTATCCCAGCGATGCGTCCCAGTTCTTCCGGCCGAACTCGGTGGCGATCTTCACATTGTTGGTGTAGTAGTCGATCGACTCCGGCGCCTCGGCCGCATAGCCGGTCGAGCCGTTGCCCATCACGAAGCCAATCGGCCGCGTGCCGAGTTGGTGCTCCCGCGAGAACAAGGCGTTCACGTTCACGTCGGGTGTGATGTTCCAGCTCATCGAACCGGTAAGTGCTTTCCGGCTCTCCTGCTGGGTAAACGGTTGCGCATCCACGCCTGCTACCAGGCCGCCGGCCACCAAGCTCGATATGGTGCCGTTGGTTCTGATAGCGCTATTAGCGGCGCTCGTGGTAAAGCCCGCAAACATTTGATTCGTAATCGGGCATCCCGTTATCCCGCCGGCGTTTGGTGTTCCGTTGAGGCAGGCATACGTGGTGGATTGCACGCCCGCAGGCAGCGTCCACCCGCCCGCGCCGTTACTGCTGAACAGCGTACGCGTGGTGCCGCTGAAGATGTGCGGCGTTTCGTCAAAGCGGAATTGCATCTTGTAATGTCCGTATTGACCAAACGTAACCAGTACGCTCTGATCTCGAGTCAGACTTCCTCCGCCCTCAAAGGCAAAGCCGTTGCTGGCCGACTGAATCCGGAGGTAGTTGTTGGAGCCGAAAATGCCGTCCAGTAAGGCGTTGAACTTCGGAATGTAGAAGCCGCTTCTGTGATCCTGATAAGTGTTAAGGCCGGAGTTCAACACATCGGGACTGAAGGTTGATCCGGGTAACGCCGTTGATGCAGGGAAAGTGCGACCGTAAACCTCGCCCGTAACCCCGCGGAAGCCAAACTCCACGACGCCGCGCTCGGGAGCCGCCTGTTCCTGGGCGAAAACCGCCGCCGGAACAAGCAGGAGCGCGAGCAGTGTACAAAGCGCAAACAGCTTGAATATTTTCATTGCTCTCTCTCCTTTTTCCTAGCGCAGGAAGAACGTACCCGACGGGGCGTTGGTCCCGTGGATTTTGGAGTGGCAGTTCGCACAGCCACGGTTCAAGGTCTTGTTGGGATAGCCCATGGGCTGGCCCTTGGCGGAGACGTTACCCAGGGGGTAGCCGATGGTGCCCGTCCCGTGCGCGAATTCGTTGTGGCACTCTTGGCAGAGCCGCGGAATGCGCGCTTTCAGCAACTGCGGATTGAAGGAACCATGCGGCTCGTGGCAGGAGTCGCAGTTTTCCGTCACCGGCTGATGCGCCCACAGGAAGGGGCCGCGCCGCTCGGCATGGCAGCTATAGCAGTTCTCGTTCACGGTGGCCTGTTTCAGTTGCGCCGGATTGGGCGAACCGTGCGGGTTGTGGCAGCTCGTGCAAGTAACCTTGCCTTCCCGGAACGGCATGTGCGAAGAGCGCTGCAGTTGCGCGCGCCGCATCTGGTGGCACTGCAGGCAGAGCTCGGTCTCGGGCTTGACTAGACCTCCGGTGTCCTTCAGCGGCTCCGTCAAGAATGCCTCGCCGCTCAAGGACCTTTTTAGCTGCTGCTTGACCTGGTGGCAGTCGACGCACCGCATACCACGCGATTCGTGCGGGCTGCCGGCCCAGAACATGCGGTTGCCTCTCTTGTGGCACTGCGCGCAAGACTGGTTCTGTTCCTCGACTGAGGTCTTGGTGTCTTTGCCATAAGTGATGGGGATGGTGTCCTTGCCGCCGCCGGCTTCCACGTGAGCCTTGCCGGGTCCGTGGCAAGACTCGCATCCAAGTTTTTCGTCGGCTGTGTGGGGATTCGCAAAAGCTTTCCCCATCACAGTATTCTTGAAGCGGCGGTTTTGATCATCATGGCATGTAATGCAGGTATCGCTGCCGACGTAGTCGCTGTCGGCGGCCGGGGCGGGAGCCGCCTTGGGCAGCTCGCCGGCGACGCTGACGCCGGCCACCACGAGCATGACCAGCATCACAGCGGCCAGGGAGATCGCGAACCGCTTATGATTTTTGAATTCGTTCATTGCTATTAGCTCCTAGGCAGAACCGGGGCGGATCCGCATCGGACCCCGGACGGCACAGGTAGCATCGGATATCCATGGGCGGAGAGGCTGTGAGATCGCTCACATAGCTCGGTGACGTGCTTTGCGCTTTCCGGCTGCTTCTGTGCAAAACTCTCCCCGCCCTTCCAGGCAGGAAAAAACGCCCGCCGCAGCGGGCGCTTGCGCAATGCTAACTTGTCAGTTGCTGTGCTCCGCGGCATGCGCGGACAAGTGCAGCGGGTGCGGACGGCGCGCGCGCGCCAGCCCGATCGACCTCACCCGGTCGTAAGCCTGGTGCAGGTCCTGGCTCAGCAGGTGCACGACCTGCAGGCAGGCTACGCGGTGATCGCGCAAGAAGTGCAGCAGGTCCTTGCGCCGTACGAACGCCACCTGCGAGGTGTCCACCATTTCCGCCGTCACTTCGTTCGGCTTGCCCGACATGCAGGCGCTCAGCCCCAGCACCTCGCCCGGCCCGGCCACGCGCAGCATCAGGCGCTTGCGACTGTCGGCACAAACCGAGAGCTTGGCGCGGCCCTCGCACAACACGTAAATGCCGCGCGGCTGCTTGCCTTCGGCAAACAGCGTCGCACCCCGCGGAACCACCGTCGTGCTCTTGATGGCGTCGAATGCCTGCAGCGCTTCGGCGGGAAGATCGCAAAATACGCGGTCCGGCCGCAACTCGCAGGCGAAGCAGCTATGATCCTTTGCGCTCTCCATAACACTGGAATGATGCTTGCTGCGGCGAGCCAAAACAGTGATTCCTATCACTGTTTATGGTGATGCGTAACCCAAGAGGCGCGTCCCGGGCGGGGTTGCGAGGGAAAACAATAAAGCGTCTCTCCGCCGCTGCATCCGGAGGCGCGCGGCGGAGCGATGGCAAGCTTGCACAGCGGCCTAGCTGCTGGCCAGCGCCTTCAAGGCCGCCTTGTTGCGGATCAGCAGCGTCGACCCCTTGGCGTGCACAATCTGCCGCTTCTTCAGTTCGGCGAACAGCCGCGTGACCGTCTCGCGCGAGGTGCCGATCATCTGTGCGATCTCCTCGTGCGTGAGCGCCATCTTCACGCGCGGCTCCTGCTTGGCCGCTTCCCCGTTCTTTGAGCTCCACTCCAGCAGCAGCTTGGCCAGCTTTTCCGCCGCCGAGTGCGAAAGCCCCAGCGAGCGGATTTCGTGGCAAGCGGTGTTGTACTTGTCGCTCAATTGCTCGGCTACGCGGAAGCACGCTTCGCTGTGCTCGCGCAGGAAGCGCAGGAAATCCTCGCGCTTGACGAAGTTCACCTGGCAGGGATCGATCGTCTCCGCCGTGAGTTCGTATGGTTTGCCGGAAACGGTGGCGCTGAGCCCGAGGACTTCGCCCGGTTCGGCGATTTTCAGGATCAGCGTTTTTCCGTCGGTGGAACAAATGGAGAGCTTCACCCGCCCTTTGCAGAGAACAAAGATTCCGCGGGGCGCCTGGCCTTCGACAAACAGCACGGCGCCCTTCGGATACGCACTGGCATATTTAATGGCTTCGAATGATTGCAGGGCGGCTGTGGGCAAATCGCAGAAAATTCTGTCCGCCCTCAGCTTACAGGTGAAGCAGCTTTCTATGATGTCAAGTCCATAAGGTGATAACACGACACAACCCCCTGTGACATTCCATCTTACGATGGGCGTCAAGGAATATCGTTCGAACGCTCATTCGGTGCGCCGAACGAGCGTTCGTCGCAACCCGCTGCTACCCTCATAAACACTGGCTTCGCTGCGCCACGCATCCGCCCCTTGGCAAGCCGGAGACGTTCTGGTGAAATGATCCCACGATGTGGCCCATGTCCATACTCTTTGTGACCTTGCTCACCGTGGCGGTGTACACGCGGACTGGGGCGGAGGCGCATGAAATCAGGGGTTGGCGCGGTCCCGGAGCATCCTCCGCGCGCCCCGCGGCCGCGTCTGCGGCCGCCAACACGGAGGCAGCCATGCAGGTCAATAGCAAAATGATTCCCCCCGGCGGCGAATTCCCAAAACGGAACACATGCGACGGTGGGGATATTTCCCCCCACTTGGCCTGGAGCGACGTACCCGCCTCCGCCAAATCGTTTGCCGTGATCCTTGACGATCCTGACGCTCCCGGCGGAACCTTCACCCACTGGCTCCTGTGGGACATTCCCGCCGCGGCGCGCGAACTGGCGGAAAATGCGCCCAAGACCGCGCAATTGCCCGCCGGCGGAAATCAGGGGCGCAATGACTTCGGCAAACTGGGCTACGGCGGCCCCTGTCCGCCGCCCGGAAAGCCTCACCGCTATTTCTTCCGCTTGTATGCGCTGGACACGGTGCTGGGATTGAAAGCGGGCGCCGGCCGCGGCGAACTCGAACGGGCCATGCGGGGTCACTCCGTCGCCCGCGGCGAACTCATGGGACGCTATGGGCGCTGAGGCCGCAACCCGCGCTCCTGGTGGCCGCATCCGCTTGGGATCAGCGGCGCGCATTATCGAGTTGGTCAAGATTGACACCAGCTTTGTCACACGATAAGGTGACAAACATCACACCCATGCCGGTCATGGCCGGCATTATTCCCCCCAAGCCCTAGACCGACCAGGTTCGCAGTGGCCGGTGAATTGGCCATTGCGCAGAGAATTGGACGTGGTGTCATGGAGACGCTCATGCGCAAAGTGTGTCTGGTGCTGCTCGCGATTTTCGCCACTGCGTGGCTGGCAGGTTGTGGATTCACTCCTTCGGGCCGTTTGTCTTCTTCCTCCTCCACTGCGACTTCCACCATCACGGTCTCTTCGGCTGGCTCCAGTGCGCGTCTGGGCGATGCCGCGGTGCAATTCACGGCCACCGGAGGCAGTGGCGGCTACACTTGGGCGGTGAACGGGGTCGCCGGCGGCAGCGCCACCACCGGAACCATTGACAGCATCGGCAAGTACACTCCGCCGGCGGTGGGCGCCACCGCGCTGGCGAATCCGACCACCGTGACCATCACCGCCAGCGCGGGGGGCGTCACCTCGGCCGGAGTCTCGCTGTCGCTGTTGAATCCGATCGCTACGGTCACCAGCGTCGCCGTCACCGGCGGCGGTAGCCTGCTGGTGGGGGTTGCCACCGGCATCACCGTCACCGGCGCCAACTTTGTTTCCGGCGCGCAAGTCGTCTTCGGCAGCAGCAGCGTAGCGGCAACCGTGGCCAGCCCGACCTCTCTGACCGCTACGGTCACGGTGACCAGCGCGGGCAGTGTCACCTTTTCCGTGAAGAACCCCGATCCCGGGTCGGCCACTTCGACCACCACCGCCAACCTGACGGCGGCGAATCCCGTGGTGATCGCAGGCACCGCGGCCAAAGGCCTGCTCAACGGCGCCAGCGTAAGTATCTTCGCGGTAAGTCCGAGCACCGGCGCTGACGTCGGCGCCGCCCTGGGCACAGGCAAGACCGACGCCAACGGCGTCTTCAGCGTCTCCTTGTCGTCGCTCCCCACGGCCGGCGCTCCGCTGCGCGTGGAAGTCAGCGGCGGCACCTACGTTGACGAAACCAACGTCACCAATCCGCCGATCGTAAACACCATCACGCTCGCGACTCTCCTTGACGATGGCTCGGTCAGTGTCAGCGGTCTGGCGATCACCCCCATCACCGACATGATCAGTTCGGCGACTCAAGCCGCGCTCGGCGGCAGCGCCAGCTCGATCAAGACCCTGGCTGCCGGCGGCACCGCTTCCAGCACCCACGCCACCATGAAAACCCTGATCAGCGGCCACTGGGGCGTCAAGAGCGACCCCGAGAAAACAACCCCAACGAGCAGTATCGGCGCAGCCAGTACCGACGGCTTCAAAGTCGGCCTGCTGAGTGGCGCCATGCTGGAGTGCGCGCACAAAGCCCTGGCCGCGTTCCCGACCGTGGATCCCGGCAACTTCGTCAAGGCGCTCGGCGCCGACATCGCCGATGGCGTCTTCGACGGCTTCGGCCTGAAGGGCGGCGCAAAGGCGCAGGTGTTCATCCCGGGCACGGGCACTCCCGGCATCCCTCTTTCCCAATATGCCGGCGACACTGACTTCTTAAGTTGCGTGCAGACTTATGTGACCAGCCCGAACACCGAATTGACCAAGGAGAATGGCGTGCCCGCGGGCTCGCCGCCGCCACCCTCGATGATCAGCACGGTTTCCTCCGTCGTCAGCGCCATTTCGGCTGCGATCGCTAGCAGCCCGGCGACGCCTCCCTCGGCCGGCATCGGAGCATCCAGTTCGGGCGCTATCGGCCAGTTGAGCTTCAGCGGCCATCAGTATGTGTTCATTGCGGCGCACACGTCGGGGGTTGCAGTAGCGGACGTCACCGATCCCACCGCTCCCACAGCCAAGTCCTGGAAGGGGCTGTACACGACAGCGTTTAAGAACCAGGCGGTCGGCGGAGTCATCCCGGTCATCGGCACCGCGGCACACGCCCAGGCGGTCGTGTTCGCTTATGGGAGCAAGCACATCGCAGTGGTTAACGCCGAGATGCTGGCGACGGGCACTCCACCTACCGATAATTCAGTTCCTGCCGGGTTGATTGACTACGAAGCTGACCTGCCGATAGCGGCGACATTCCCCGTCGGCTTTAGCGGCGGCTCGGCCTTCATCGCGGGCGGCATCCCGGTGGCTGGCGCGGGCGTGTGGCTGGCGACTGCCGATGGCTACGCTTTCTTCGACCTGCGCACCAGCCCGCCCACGCTCGGCACGCCGGTGCCGGTTCCCACCAACCTGTTCCTGGCGGAGAACCTCGGCGGCGACACGACGCACAACTTCCTGCTGTGTGGCAACTACCAAGGCATCCAGTTCATAGACATTAGCTCCACGACCACGCCCGTCTCCTATGTGGCGGATTTCCTGTCGGGCCTGCCGACCGGCTTCAACTCGAGCTGGGACCTCGACATTGACGGCGACTCCGTGGATACCGGACTGCAAGTTGGCATCCTCACCTACGAGGATACGAACACTGCGCTGTTCCTCAACCTGGGTGCCGGAACCAAGACGGCGGGAGCGGCGGGAGCACCGAACACGCTTGCTCTGCCTGCGACCGCGGGAAAGTTGGTCAGCTTTGGAACCAGCCCATTTCCCGTATTCTCAGGTTCGGCGGTGGACAGCAGCAGTCACCTCGCGCTGTTCATGGCCGGCTTCTCCACGAGTTGGGGTGTGGGCAAGCTCGACGATCCGGCCCATCCGGCCGACGCCACGGCCGGCTGGCAAGGCCTGAGCGACTGGATCTACGGTGATGTGTCCACCGCATTCACCGGCTACTTCTACGCCACCGATCCGCACGCCGTCGGTATCGTGCACAACAATTCCGACGGTCGGACCTACGGCTATCTACTCGCCGGTAGCTTCAAGAGCGTTGTTCAGATCAATATGACCGACATCGTGGACAAAACCAAAATGTCGCGCACCGGAACGACGGGCGATGCCGCTCACACCCCGGCTTCCAACCCGGCTACGGCCGGCTTTATGAAGCAGATCACCTGGCCGTAATCGCTGCCAGATCGCGGCCCGTAGAAAGAGCCCCGGCGCCGGGGCTTTTTTCTTATGTAGCTCGCCCAGTTGATCAGGGTTGCGGTAGGCCGGTAACTCAGGTCCCCGCGTTCGAGCCCTGCCCGCCGCGCTGCCGTTGAAATAAAGGAAACGCCGATGAACTGGAAGGCCGGCCCATCGAGACTCCGCCCACAAACAAAGGTAACTCCCACGCGATTACGCTCGCTATCTTTACCGCGTCCCGTGGCCGCGATACCTTCGCGGCAGTTGGAGACTGGCATCGTCTCTCGAGGGCCAAATGGACGCGGCCCGGCAATCCTGCCGGGTCGCGCCCGTCCAAGGACGGTGGAGCGCTTCGCAAGGAGAGCGGTTATGTGGCGAATGATTTATTTCTGGATCGGGCTTCTGGTGGCGCGTTATCTATTCCGCCGCCGCTCCGAGCAGATTAATCTGGACCGCTTGCGCAGCGCCGGCTTGTAAGCGCTACGGTTACGAACTGGCACTTGCAAACGGATTCCTGCGCCGGCTTTGGAGACGGTCACTGGCAACCAGAAACTGGCAACTACTTCCTTCTGTATCTCGAAAACTGGTGCTCCCCCACCTTCCGGCAGCTCACCCACTTCCACCACGGCGCATTATCCACGGTAAACCCGGGCGCGTTGAATGTCGTGGGACGATACGGTGACGGGCTGCGTTCATCCGCCACCGATCTCTCCTGTTCCGGCGGCGTCAGTTGTCCGACCTCCACCGGCGACACGGTCACAAACTTCTCGTCCACCAGCCCCGCGCGCGACAGGTATCCGTACAACGTCGGCCCGCCTTCGCACAGCAGGTACTCGATACCCAGCTCCCGCCGAAGCCGACCGGCGGTCTCGCGCAAGTCCACGTACCTCTCCCCGCCCGAGGCGATCACCTTCAGGTGCGGATGGCTGCGCTTCTCCGCCAAACGCTTCGCCCCGGCATTTGTGGTCACCACCACCGCGTCCACTAGCTCGCCATCGAACACCCGGAATGCCGACAAATCCAGCGTGGCCGCGCCGGTGACCAAGATGTTCATCTCTCGCCGCTTCCCCAGCTTCTGCCGCAGCCGGCACAACTCCGGGTCCATGATGCGGAACACCGGCCCACGCGGCCGCTCCCCGAGCTCGGTTTCGTCTCGCAGAGTATTGACCCCGATCAGCACCGCGTCGGCGTGCGCCCGCAGCAGGTCCATCAGCCAGCGGTCTTCTTGCGAGCGCGAGATGTCCGCGCCGGCCGCGTGCTTGCCCTTGAACGACACAATCCCGTCCAGCGACTGCACGAAGTTGGAGAAAATCCATGGCCTGCCCGCCGGCACCGGCGGAAATCCCAGCCGTCCGTACGGCCCGTACGCCGCATCCTCCACCGGCGACGCCTCGCCCTCGTCGAACAGCACCTCAAACTTGCGCATGACGGAATTGTACGTTGCCCCTAAGTGCGGCGTTTCGTCGTGTCAGTCTCGCTTTGTCAGTCCTGAAGTTGTCCGAGCGAGACAAATCTGACGTACTGATCAAGGCAGAAGTCTGTAGATGTCACCCAGCGCCCAGTTTCTGAATCATGAATGCCGCACCGTCCCCAGCCTCTCCCGCACAAACGAAACGATCTGCTCGTTCACATACTGCGGCGGACGCACCCGGAACACCGGCTTCCCTTGGATCAGCTTCAACGACACCCCGCTCCATGCCGGGAGCGCATCCGGCGGCCCATCATGCAGAATCACCGCCGATGCCAAATCCAGGTACTCCCGCGCCGTTGCCTTGAAATCTGCCGTACCGTAATCGAGCACGGTCATATACAAGTCCGGGCGCAGAAACTTCATCACGCTGTTGGACTCGACAATCACGTTCTCCGCGCCCGCAATTTGCTTGCGCAGCGCCGGCATCGCTTCCGCCAGGTTTCCCTGCTGCGTCCGCACCCACAGTGAGCGCTCCGCTCCCGCCACCAGGAAGTGCGAAGTGTCACTCTCCCCCGACCGGTCGCGCTCTTCCGTGATCTCCCACGAGTGCTCGTCGGAGGCGCAATCGCACCGCTCTCCATTCGCCGAGCAGATCCCGTGCCCGTACTGCGTGATCTTGACAGCAGTCCAGTGCCGCTCCGGCATGGCGGCAATCAGCCCCGCCACCACGCTGGTTTTGCCCACACTCCGCGAATGTCCGCCAATGACAACGATCGGCATGTCGATGAACCACATGCGCCCAAAATGCGCAGGGCTCCAGCTCCTCGCTACTCACTCCCAACTACTTCTTCGCCAGCCTCGCCAACACCGCCAGTTCCTTCAAATACTGCTTGATCGGCCGCGCCGGCGTTCCCCAGAACAAGGTACCTTTCCCGCGTATCACCTTCCCGCTGGGCACTCCGCATTGCGCGCCCAGAATCGCGCCGCTCTGGATGGTAACGTGGTCGGCGATGCCCACCTGCCCCGCGATCACCGCGCCGTCTTCGATCACCGAGCTGCCTGAAATCCCCGTCTGCGCGGCGATCACCACGTTCTCGCCGATGCGCACGTTATGTCCGACATGCACCAGGTTGTCCAGCTTCGTTCCGCGCCCGATTACCGTCGCGTCCAGCGCGCCCCGGTCTACCGTGCTGTTGGCGCCGATTTCGACCTCGTCCCCGATCTCCAGCCTGCCCACCTGCGGAAACTTCGCGTATCGCCCCGTGTGCTCATCGCGTACGAAACCAAATCCGTCGCTTCCCAGCACCGCCCCAGCGTGAACAATTACGCGGTCGCCGATGGTCGTGCCCGGATAAATGCTAACATTCGATTTGATGTCGCAATCGGCACCGATGCGCACGCCTGCGCCGACCAAGGTTCCCGACCCAATCGCGCTCTTGTCACCAATGATGACATTCTCCGACAGCACCGCCAGCACCCCGACCGACACTCCCTTGCCCAGCCGCGCACTCTCATGCACGACTGCGGTCGCATGAACCCCCGTTCCCGCCTCTCTTCCCGGACACAACAACTCCGCCGCCCGCGCAAACGCCAGCCGCGGCTGCTTCGCAATGATGAGCGGCTTGGAATGTCGTTTCTCGGGGATTCTCGGTGATCTCGGCGTCTCAGTGGTCGCTACGTCAGCAAACTCCCCCGCAATCACCGCCGCTGCTTTCGATGCCAGCGCTGCCGCCAAATGCTTCTCACTTTCGACAAAAACGACCTCCCTCGCCGTCGCCGACTCGATGCTCGCGACGCCGCCGGCCTCGACGTCGCCACCCACCACCCGCCCGCCAACGTGCTTTGCGATTTCGCTGAGCCTCATCTTTAGTTTGCTCGCAACTCGGAACTCGCAACTAGTACCGTGACGCTTCCCCTTCCGGCCTCGTCTTCCATCGGCGGTGCACCCACAGCCACTGATCAGGGTTTTTCCGCACGTACTCCTCGATCACGCTGGTGAATAACTGCGTCGCCTGCACCACGTCGCGCTCATCATCGCCGGTGCGCGGCAGCGTCAGCGGCGGCCCAAACGTAATCCGGTACTTTCGCAGGGTGGCGTCCCAAATGGTAAACGCCGGGACCACCGACGCGTCCGTCCGCAGCGCTACCCGTGCAGTTCCGCTCGCCGTGCACGCCTTGATGCCGAAGAAATCCACGAACACTCCCGCCGGCGGCGTCATGTTCTGGTCCATCAGCAGCCCGACCGTCTCGCCCGCGCGCATCGCCGAGATCAGCCCGCGCGCAAAATCCTGTTTCTCGAACGTCGAGTTGCCGTGCAGCGTGCGATACCGCTCCACCATCCGGTCGAGGTAGGGATTATCCAGCGCGCGCACCACGATCTGCAGCCTGTGCCCGTGAATCGAATGAACGAACGACCCAACCTCCCATCCTCCCAGGTGGGCCGTCAGGAACAGCACGCCCTTGCCGCGACGCAACGCCGCGTCGAAATTTTCGAAGCCCTCGTACACCGCCACCTGCGAGACGGTTTCCCGGGTATAGCGTGGGAACTGGCAAAACTCCGCCAGTTGCCGTCCCAGCGACACAAACACCCCGCGCACGATCCGCCGCCGCGCCCGCCGCGACATCTGCGGATACGCCAATTCCAGGTTGCGCACACCCACGCGCCGCAATCGCCGGTGCAGGTGATATACCGCCCCGGCCAGCAGGATCGCCGCCGCGCGCGCCAGCGGACGCGGCAATAGCCCCAGCATCTTCACCACGGGCCAGACCAGCGCATACTCAAGTCGATGCCGCATTCGAAGCTGACCGGACGCTAGCACCCGCAATTTCAGCTGTCAAACCGACCACCAGCCACCCACTATCCGCCCACGCCGCTCGTCAACCTTTCCCCTGACCGGTTATCATCTCCGCTCAGAGGATGGGATGAAATTCAACCGCGCGCTGATCATGCTTGCACTCGTCGCCGGGGGCCTTCTCGCCGCCTGCCGCGCCAAGGCCCCCGGCAGCGCCGAGGCCGCCCTAGTCAGGGAGATCAAGAAGGAAAGCATCGGTGGCAATGACTGGAAGAACCCGCTATCCGATACGCCCGACACCCAGAAGACCGGCGCTGAGCACTTCCAGCATCACTGCCAGATTTGCCACGGCCTGGACGGCCACAACACCGGCGTCCCCTTTGCCGACCTGCTGTCGCCGCCCGTCGCCGACCTGGGCGATAAGAGCGTGCAGGCTTACTCCGACGGCCAATTGAAATGGATTATTCAGAACGGCATCCGCTTTACCGGCATGCCCGGCTGGAACGGCATCCTCGACGACAACGAGCAGTGGGCCATCATCCGCTTCCTCCGCCACCTGCCCCCCAAAGGATCGCTGGGCGCGCCGCCGATTTATAAGGAATCAGAAGAGGAGCACCAGCACGCCGAACACGGTGCGGCTGCCGGGTCGCACGAGCACAAGCAGTCGCAAGAAGGCCCGGAGCACAAGCACTGACGTAGGAGCTACTGCTAACTACTGTTTTTCCGCCTGCTTGTCCGCCGCAGGGGTCGTTTCTTTGGGAATATCCGCCGTTTTCACCGGCGCGTAAGTCCGCAGCGTCTCCAAAAACGGATTCGCATCCGCCGGCGCCGGGTGCGCCCCGTTCAGCAGCGAGCGATACGGCACCATGCGACCGTAGAACGCGCGCGTGTCGTCGCGGTCCTGCTTGATCACCGCACCGTTCAGCGATATCCCGGCAAACACGCCGCGCGCCCGCGAATAGGTCAGCACCTGCGCCCGCATCTTCCAGTCGGTGGCGCCTTCGGCGTGGCGTCCCACCGGCCCCGCCGCCACCGACGCGTCCGCGCCCAGCTTGAACTTGCTGGACAGCAGCGCGCGCATGCCGCGCTCGTTCATGATCACCATCACCAGGTCCACCGCCTGGCCGCCGATCTGGAAGCCGAAGCTGCCGCCTTCCACCCGGAAAAAGGCCGGTGCGCTCCAGCCGTTTGCCGTTTTGCAGCTAGCCAACCCCTTGCCATAGGCGGCACCCACCACGAATCCGCCTTTCAGCATCGACGGGACCACCGCAATGCACTCCGCCGAGCCCAGGATTTCCTCTGGGATCCCCTTGTCGGGCGCCCCCATGATTTCGTTCATTACCGTGCCCGCTTCATCCACCCGGTCGATCACCTTGTCGCGGTCGCCCTGCGCCCAGCTCAGACTTGCAAACACTGTCAGTAGCACAACAACGAGAAATTTCTTCATGGCAGGTTCTCCGTGGCGCGCCTTTTCATACTAATACTGAGATGCGGCCTGCGGTGTTGACGTCGTGGGTGCGCCGAAAAAAAGGTCCATGGTTCTTGGAAATCGATGGAGGTGTGGAAATAAAAACCGGGATCGAGGCCCAGTTCGATCCCGGCTTCCTTTCGGCCCGGCACGCGGTTTGTGCGTCCGCTACCGGGGTAATGCTCTCCCAGGGTTCTGTGGTAGGTGAGCGCAGTATGCTTCGATTCCCCGGACCGCGCAAATCTCGCCAGTCCTTGACCAAAAGTAACGCCGTCTCCAGGCCCCCAAACGAATGACCACAAATCGCCACGAATGTTCACGGATTGATCATGAAAACATTTGTTCCGATCCGTGCTCATCCGCGGAAATCCGTGGTCGAATTGTTTTCTATTTCGTAACCAGCGAATGCGTGATCGCGTGCACCGACAGCGCGATCCGGTTCTGCACGCCGACCTTCCGCATCAGCTTGGCGACGTGCGCCTTGACCGTGCGCTCCTCAATCCCAAGGGCCGCGCCGATCTCCTTGTTCGAACGGCCCACCACCAGCATCTCCAAGACCTCTTTTTCGCGGTCGGTAAAGGTCACGCGCCCCGCCGGAAAAATCCTCCCCGGAGACGTCGTCACGCGTTCGATAAACAGGGACAGCACCCGCCGCGGCGCCCACACCGATCCCTGGTTCACGATGCGGATTGCCATCACGAACTCCTCCGGCGACGCCGCCTCGTCCACGTAGCCCTTCGCGCCCGCCGCCAGCGCCTTCAGAATGGTCTCATCGTCCGCGCCCGAGCCGCACACCAGCAGCCGAAAATCCGGACGCGCCGCCTTCAGCCCGGCCATCACGTCGAACAAGTTCTGCGATCCGTGGCTGCCCAGCATCACCAGGTCGAGGTCCGGTTCGGCGGCCACTTTGTCGAGGGGAACCGACACCAGCTCAAATTCGGGTTCGGTATCAAACAAAGAGCGGAACCCGACCAGGCGCAGTGGGTCCGGCTCAATCACGGCTATGCGGATTTTGGGTTTCTTCGGGGGCGGCGGTTTCATATTCTTGTCCTTGGCGCGTAGCATACCTCAATTCGGATTTCGGACAATGTACCTCCGGCCATGTCCCGTAGTGACATCCTTGGTCTGTCGCGGTTCACGTCGCGATGACCCGATCGACCGACAGACCGATCGACTGATGTTGGAGGACCGATGAAAAATATCTTGCTCGCCAGCCTGCTCTCCACCTCCACCCTGTTCGCCCAGGGCGCTCCCCCGCAGGTCTCCGCCGACCAGCCCTACACCCTGGAGTATTACTACAAGGTCCAATGGGGTCATCAGCAGGAGTTCCTGCAACTCTTCCTCAAGAACCACTACCCGTTGCTGAAGAAAAGCGTCGAGACAGGCCGCATCCTTTCCATCAAAATCGAAACTCCGGCCAACCACATGACCGAGGATGCCCGCTGGGACTACCGCGTCACCCTCAAATACAAGAACTCCACCCTGGCCACCACCGCCAATCCCGGCGAAGAAGCGCTCATCAAGCAGCTCTACCCCGACCAGGAAACGTTCCAGCGCGAGGAGCAGCGCCGCTTCCAAATTCTCCTCGCCCACTGGGACCTCCCCGTAACCGAGATTAATCCCGCAAAAGCACCTTAGGATTCAAGGTGAAACACTTTCGTCCGACGCCTGAAGGCCGAAGCCTGAAGCCTGGAGCCTGATCATGAAACTCGACATCGGCTTGCGCGACTACGACCTTGGCACCGTTGCCGCCTACGCGCGTCAGGTCGAATCCGCCGGCTGTGATTGCCTCTGGACCTCCGAAACCCAGCACGACCCCTTCCTCCCGCTCGCCGCCGCCGCCGCCGCCACGTCGAAAATCAAGCTCGGCACGTCCATTGCCGTCGCCTTCCCGCGCAGCCCGATGGTCCTCGCCTACACCGCCTGGGACCTGCAGAAAGCCTCCGCCGGGCGCTTCATCCTCGGTCTCGGCTCGCAGGTGAGGGCGCACAACCAGCGCCGCTTCTCGGTAAAATTCGAAGCCCCCGGCCCCAAGCTGCGCGAGGTGGTCCTCGCTCTGCGCGCCATCTGGGACTGCTGGCAGAATGGCGCGCCGCTCAGGTTCCACGGCCGGTTTTATCAGTTCGACCTGATGACGCCCTTCTTCAATCCCGGACCCATCGCGCACCCGAAAATTCCGGTCTTCATCGCCGGCGTCAACCACTTCATGTGCCGCACAGCAGGCGAGGTCTGCGACGGCCTGCACGTCCACCCCTTCCACACCCCGAAGTACCTGCGCGAATACGTTCACCCCGCCGTGGACGAAGGCCTGGGCTCCTCCGGCCGCTTGCGCCAGGACTTCCACTACGCCACCGCCGCCTTTGTCATCCTTGGTGAGACCGAGCAGGAGCGCGCTCGCAACGCCGAAGCCGTCCGCCAGCAGATCGCCTTCTACGCCTCCACCCGCACTTACGAGCCCGTGCTCGCCGCCCACGGCTGGGAGGGAATCACGCCCGAGCTCCATGACAAATCCCTGCAAGGAGACTGGAAAGGCATGGCCGCACTCATCACCGACGAAATGCTCTCCACCATCGCCGTCACCGGAACTTGGGACACCATCGGCTCCCAGCTCCGCGAGCGTTACGCCGGCCTGCTCGATCGAGTCGCGCTCTACACACCGTACGACGTTCCACTTGACGAATCCCGGCTCTCCCGCCTGGCGCAGCAGTTGAACGAATAACGTCCTCATTGACGCGCTTCATCGCCTCCGCGTATAAGGCTTGGCACTGCGCGGTCGAGGAGCCGCACTACCATGACAAGACAAACCGTATTGCTGCTCTTGCTGGTCTGCCTGGCCGCACAAGGACTGTTTGCCCAGCAAGTACCGGAGGGCGTTGGTCAGGGTTATGACGGGGAGTTCGGGCATGTTTCCCGGCAACTGATCGCACTCGCCGAAGCGACTCCCGCCGAGAAATTCGCCTGGCGCCCGGCGCCGGGCGTGCGCTCCACCAGCGAAGTGTACATGCACATCGTTTCCGCCAATTTCTACCTGCTCAGCATGACGGGACCAGGAACCAAGATGCCCGCCGACTTGAAGCCAGACATGGCGAAAGCCGTTACCGCCAAGGCCGAGGTTATCGACTGGCTGAAGCGCTCGCTGGACGCCGTCAAGTCCGCCCATGCAGCCGCCAAGCCCGCCGACCTCGATCGCAAGGTCACGCTCTTCAAGCGAGAGACCACCGCGGACGCTGTCTTCCTGCGTCTGATCATTCACAACAATGAACACATGGGGCAGTTGGTCGCCTACGCGCGCATGAGCGGAGTTGTGCCGCCTTGGTCGAAGGAGTAGGCCGGAACTGCCTTTGAGCGAGAGCGCGCGCGGATCGGCGTTGCGGTGTCCAGCCTGCCCTTCGCAAACGTCGAGCCCCGCAGGGACCGCGCATGGAATCCCTGAACCGTTCCAACTTGCACGTCTCGTACAACTGCGGTCGGAACCAGCGCGTCAAAACACTGGTGTCCCGCTTTCTAAGGAGAAATACATGCAGCGATTGTATTGGTATCTAGGTTCTCTTCTGCTGGGTGCAGCCCTGATTACGCCCGCAGGCATGCAGGCCAAAGATAGAGATAAGGACAAGGATCACAACTGCCCCGACAAGGCATACTACGATCGTGACCGTAAGGTGTGCCATAGCTGGGACGACCGCGAAGACCGTGCCTACCAAAAATGGCTGGAGGTTAAGCACAAAACCCACCGGGAATTCTCCAAGCTGAAGGCCAAGGAGCAGTCGCAATACTGGAAGTGGCGCCGCGAACATCCGGATCATGATGATGACAGGGACCGCCACTAACCCGTCCTCGCGCTAGTCTGCATCCGTCCGGGCGAGAGTCTTGTATGGGCGTTGGCGAAAGAGTCGGGCGGCTTCGACACGAGACTGCGCTAGCCCGGCGAAAACGCCGAGTACGAGAAGCCGAAAATGGATGCGCTGGGACTTTAGGATGCCCAGCGCGGCACTTCAACGCCGGGCTCGCGGGGCCCATGGTCACCCTCGCCTCTTCCCACTCGCCGTACTTCTGCGCTAGCTTGTACCGACTGCACTGAGGATCACGCCATGCGCAATACGGTCCGCATCGCCGCCGCCTCCCTGGCGTTCTCGCTCCTCGCCCCTGCGCAAACCCCATACACGCCGCAATTCAAGGGCGACCCCGCCCACTCCATCGCCGAGGCCGCCGCGCTCGGCTATATGCGCACCGTTCTCTACGCTCAGCACGTCTATTACAAAAAGCACGGCTCTTACGCCACCTCGCTGCGGTCATTGGTCGGCTCCAGTTCCTTCACCCGCCGCATGACCAATCCTGACCGCGGCGACTACACCGTCCACTTCACCTCCACCGGCAAGAATTTCTCCCTCTCCATGGTGCCCAAGCAGTTTGACCCCGCTCACCGCGCTTTCTTCGCCGACGACACCGGCACAATCCGCGCCGAAGACGATCAGCCTGCCACCGCCTCCTCGCCTTCGATTAAGGCCAAGCCTGACTGAGTTCCCGTAACCAGTGGCAGGCGCGCCCTCGCGGGTCCAGGCTCGCTGTGCCGCGCTCTGTCTCCTTGCGCCCGAATCAAGGCAACAACCATCTTGACGCAGCTTGCCGTTGCGCATAGAACTTTCCAGCGCGACGGAGGTATCGCCGTGAAAGTCTGGGGCAAAAGCGAACCGTACCGCACTGGCGACCGTGTTTTCGCCATCCTGCAGCACCCCGAAGTCGCCCTCTTGCTCACCTGTGAGGCGCCCTCCTGCTGGACCGCTATCGTCTTCGACTTTACGCGCAAGCAGGCCGTGGCTTCGGCGCACAACCAACCCTCCTGCACAGCGGCGCAGCAATTCGCCATGGCGCAGACCGAGGCTCTATAAGGTCACTCCGCCTGCGGCGGAAATCCAGTGGCAGCAGGCACTCAATCGGCCCGATATCCTGCAGACGTGAGGGAAAGCAGTTTCTAGTTTCTGGTTTCTAGTGAAAACCCGAAACTGGAACTTGAAAGTGAAAGCTGTGCGCTTGCAAAACCGCCACGCACACGCTGCTCAATCGCACGCGCAAACAATGCGACGGCATACTCCCGGAACTGTCAAACTTTGGGAGCCTCCCCGGCAGAGCCGGGGGAACTCCTAGTTGCATTAGTTGATGGCCCAGCAGGTAAGCGAGTTGCGATTACGGCGGCAGCGCCAATTCCAAGTGTTGATGCCGGGATCGGCGTGGACGTGCTCGTACATGTCAACCCGGCGGGTCTGGCCCCAGTAGGTGACCGGCCACACCTCGGGCGAGATTTCCGGCGTGCGCCGTTCGACGCAGCCGAGAAAAATAATGGCGCCGTCGCTCTCCGGCAAGGCGATGCAGTTGCGCTCTTCGCTCGCGGCCCATTCGCCGCGGCCAAAGTACACGGTCGTGTCCTCGCGATGCGGCACCCAGCCGGCGCGGTTGGCCGCCCGGGCGACGCCGAGCGCCAGCCCGATCACCACCAGCACCATGGCGAGAGCGAGCCGCACGCGGGCCGATGTGCTGAGCTTCTGCACCACGCTTGCGTCCATTCGTGCTCAGTTTAGCGCGGTCGGCGCGCCCGGAGAGATTACGTGCGGGCGTGAACCATCGTGCTCACCGGCGAATCCGTCGCTTCACGCACGCAGGCATGGCAGCGAGATGAAGAACTAAGAAGTCAGAAGTCAGAAGTCGAAGACTCGCTGCCACTCTCATTCATTCTTCATTCTGACCTCCTAATTCTCGTTGTCAGACGCGGCGCGCAATCAGCTAAGATCGCGTCAGCATCGAGGACTCCTGTTGTCTTCCCGCAGCCGATCACGTCCCCAGCCAACAGCCGCATCCGCCAGCGCGGAACCATGGTGGAACGCAGCCTGGTTGCGCGCCGCGGCGCTGATCGTGCTCTCGATCATCGCCTACTTTCCCGCGCTGGGCGGTGGATTCATCTGGGACGATCGCATGTACCTGACGCAGGGCAGCCTGATGCGCTCCCCGCTCTGGCGCCTGTGGTTCGCGCCGGACGCGATTGATTACCTGCCGCTCACCTACACTCTGTACCGGCTGCAATGGAGCATCTGGCGCGACAGCGCGACCGCGTTCCACGCAGTGAACGTGCTGCTCCACGGCGGAGCCGTGGCGATGCTGTGGCGCGTGCTGCGCCGGCTGGAGGTGCGCGGCGCATGGATCGCCGCGGCCATCTTCGCGGTGCATCCGGTGTGCGCGGAATCGGTGGCGTGGGTGGCGGAGGAGAAGAACCCGTTGTCGCTGCTGCTCGCGGCAGTCGCGTTGCTGCTCTACCTGGATTCCAACACGCGCCCGCGAAGGTATTGGCCAGCGGTGGCGGCGTTTGCGTTGGCGCTGTGCGCCAAACCTGCGGTAATCATGCTGCCGGTGGTCCTGCTGCTGCTGGCGTGGTGGAAGCGTGGCGCGGTCGCGCGCGTCGACGGGTTGCGCAGCGCGCCGTTCTTTGCGCTGTCGGCGGTGTTTGCGGTGGTCACGATCTGGTATCAGCAGCGCGCCATCGGCACGGAACGCATTCCGCTCGGCGGCTTGGACACAAGAGTTGCGCAGGCAATCAGGGCCGCGTGGTTCTACTTGTCGAAGCTGTTGGTTCCGCGCGAGCTGATTTTCTTCAACCCGCGATGGCGGCACAGCGGGCTTGATGCGCTCACGGTCGCAAGCCTCGTCCCGCTGATTGCGCTGGCGGCACTATTGTGGAGAATGCGCGCGCGCTGGGGACGCGGGCCCCTGGTGGCGCTGGCCTGCTACGTTGCCATGCTGCTGCCGGTCCTTGGGTTGCTCGACATGGCGTGGATGCAATTCGCGCCGGTCGCCGACCATTACCAGTATCCGGCAATGATTGCCCCGATCGCCCTGGTGGTTTCGGCGGTTGCGAATCTCGCCCGGCCGCGTGCCAGAGTGGGACGCGAAAGCATGAGCCATTCCGGAAACGCGCGATTCGCCAAGGTGGCGCACCCGGCGATGGCCGCCGCCGTCATAGTGGTGCTCGGCGCCCTCACGTTCATGCAGGCCCGGAACTATAAGGGCGAGGACACGCTGTGGCGAGCGACGATCATGCGCAATCCGCAGGCGTGGGCGGCGTGGGCCGGACTGGGATTGACGGCCAGCGAGCGCGGCGATCTGACTACCGCCATCGCAAACCTGAAGCGCGCGGCGGAGTTGAACCCGGAGTATTCGGCAGTGCACAACAATCTCGGAGCGGCATATCAGAGAAGCGGCGACATCAAGCGGGCGCTCGCGGAATACTCAGCGGCGGCGCGAATCAACCCCGAACTTCCGGAGCCGCAGTACAACCTCGGCGTGCTGCTGATCGAGCAGAAGCGCCCCGCGGAAGCGGAGCCGCACTTGGCGCGCGCGGTCGAGTTGATGCCGGCGAGCGCCGTTGCCGAGGTGAAACTTGGTTCGGCGCTGCTGGTACAGGGAAAGCTGGAGGGCGCGGCGCAGCACCTCTCGCACGCCGCGCATATGGATCCGACCAGTTTCGAGGCGCACGCCTACCTGGCAGAGTGTTTGCGCAAGCAGGGAAAGTCCGAGCAAGCATTCGCGGAATATCAAAAGGCCATTGCGTTACGGGGACAATAAATCGTAGTTCGTAATCCGCGGTCCCAGGCTACCGGCTGCCGGCTACGGACTACCAAAAAACGCGCCGGCGGATGAGGCCGGCGCGAGAGAGAGTTCCCGACGAGATCAGATCGCTTGGATCAGACGTTGGCTTTCTGGTGGCATTCCGTGCATTTGGTCGGGGCCTTCTTGCCCTTGGCGTTCTCGGCCGTGTGACAATCAATGCAGGTGCCTTTCTTGGCCATCGCATCGTGGAATGCGAGCTTGTAGGTGGTTTTCATCGGAGCCACAGCCACCTTGGTGTGGCAGTCGCTGCAAGCCTGCTGTTTGGCGGTAGCCGGTTTTTCCGGCTTGGACGCGTGGTGGCAGGTCTCGCACTTGATCTTGCGGTCCTTGGCGTGAGCTGAATGCATGAATTTCACGCCGCCCATGGGATTGCCCTTGAGGATGTAAGTGTCCTGCGGGGTCTTATCCGCGGTAAAGGCGAGGCCGCACATGACCACCAGCAGGGCGAAGCCCAACATTACAATAAACAGTTTCGAACTCTTCACGTCGCCTCCTCGAGAGATAAACGACAGGACGAAAAGCGGTGCGGATTATAGCGGATTTCAGTGATGAAAACGAGGACGTCACGCGCCTAGGTGCGGCACATCACGGCGGGGCTGGGCACTGCGCGGAGGGTTCAGAAACAGCATGGCTCCTGAGGCCGCGCCATAGAGGCAGCGACCTCAGGATCAATGCCAACGTACTTGCATTGCAGCTTCAGTAAGTATCTAGTAGCCGCGACCGTAGCCGCCACCACCACCGCCACCGCGGCCGCCGCGTCCACCACGGCCGCCGCCACCACCACCGCCGCCGCTGCGTTCGGGCTTGGGGCGGGCTTCGCTAACGTTTAAGTTGCGTCCGCCCAGGTTGGCGCCGTTGGTGCCGGCAATCGCCTTTTCCGCCTCGGCGTCGTTGGTCATCTCGACGAAGGCGAAGCCGCGCGGCTGGCCGGTATCTCGATCGCGGATCATATTGACGCGCTCGACCGTGCCGAAGCCCTCGAAGAGCTGGCGCAGCTCCTCCTCGGTAGTCCTGAAGTCCAGGTTGCCCACATATATGTTCTTCATGTTTTCCTCGCGGTAGAGGTCCGTTGATTGGGGCTTGCTCGGAGACAACCAAGACACTGCCGAGTGTGGCTCGCGATCTCTAGACCGAAGTAGCGGTTGCTTGCCCTCTTAAGGCGGTACAAGAGTACCAGCTTCGAGGGAATCTGGGCAGGAAGGGGCAAAGTTTTTTTCCGCCGATTTCTTCCCGGCGTAGTGTCATTCTGGTTAATAAGGCGCTGGGTAAGGACGGCGTGTGCTAGCCTCGACGATATGGGTGTTTCCAAAACCACAGGTGTGCGCGAAACCACAGTTGCCGAACCGGTGATGGTGCGCGTGCCCGAAGGCTGGTTCTGGATGGGCAGCGACGAGGGCCTGGACTGCGAGCGTCCGCGGCATCGAGTGTGGGTGGATGGAATCGAGATGGCCGCATTGCAGGTCACCCATCGTGACTACGCGCGCTACCTGAGCACGACTGGCGCGGTGCCGCCTCCGTATTTCGACAATCCGGATTTCAGCGATCCCGAGCAGCCCGTAGTGGCGGTGTCGTGGTCCGAGGCGGTGGCGTACTGCGAGTGGCTGAGCGCGGCAACGGGGCGGCAGTATCGCCTGCCGACGGAGACGGAGTGGGAGCGGGCGGCGCGCGGGGGAGCAGACGACAAGCCGTATCCGTGGGGTGACGAGCCGCCGCAGTCGCGTGCGGGATATGCGTCAAAGTGGAAGACGGGCCCGGAGCCGGTGGGGCACAGCGAGCCGAATGCATACGGCTTGTACGAGATGTGCGAGAACGTGCACGAGTGGTGCGGCGACTGGTTCGACGCTTCCTACTACTTGCATTCGCCGGAGCGCAATCCGCGCGGGCCGGAGAACGGTTCGAGGCGGGCGTCGAGGGGTGGCTCGTGGAGGCACCACGTCAAGAATTCCAAGTGCCATACCAGATCGAGCATTCCGCCGGAGTTTCAGTATGCGGATTATGGGTTTCGGCTAGTTCGCAGTCGGTAGTTGGTAGTCCGCCGTAGTCAGGCCTGCTTGGTTTCGACAGGCTCTTGCTTGGACTCATCCTTGGGTGGCTCTTTCTTCTCTTCGCCAGAAAGCGCGGATTTGAACCCGCGGATGCCTTCGCCCAGACCTTTGCCCAGCTCGCCAATCTTGCGCGGGCCGAAGATCAGCAGGGCAATGCCGAAGATGACCAGCAGTTCGGGAAGTCCGATTTCGCCCACAAAAATACCCCTATACTCCCTACTTTAACCCCAAGTCGGGAGCGGTGTCGCGCGGAATTCGCAGCTCGCGACGAATCGGCTTAGCTGCGGTTGAGGTCATCGATATCGTTGCGCAGGCGCTGGTAGCCGCGGGTGAGAATGATCAGATAAACGATGTGGATCGCCCAGGCGGCGCCGTAAGCGGCGTAAACCCATTTCATCGCGCTACTCCTTTCACGCCGGCGATCGCTCTCATGGCGTGCGCCTCTTCCACCTGCTGGCGCAGCCGCTCGAGCCGGTAGCGGATCCAGAGCACCAGGAATGCGAGCGCCAGGAATCCGAACCAGTTGATGAGCAGGGCCTGCATCATGCGCGGATCAATGCCGGAACCCTGGCCGCCGCCGATCACCGGCTGCGGATGCTGGGTGCGGAACCAGCGGATGGCCATGTAGACGAAGACCACGTCAACCGCGCCGAAAATAGCGAGCACCGAGGCGAGCACAGGGTTCTGCCCGGCGGTCGAATAGCGGCGCAGCAGCAGGTAGCTGACGTAGATGAGCCAGAGAACCAGGGTGGAGGTGAGGCGCGCGTCCCAAGTCCACCAGATGCCCCATATCGGCTTCGCCCAGATGGGCCCGGTGACCAGCACGACCGTACAAAACACCACGCCCACTTCCGCGGTGGAGAGGGCAACGGCATCGGCCTTCAAGTTGCGCGAGGCTAGATACCAGAGGGAGGCAACAAAGTTAGCGAAGAAGCAGAGGAACGCCGTCCAGGCCGAGGGCACGTGGTAGTAAAAAATGCGCTGCACGTCGCCCATGGTCATTTCCTTGGGAGCGACGATCAGTCCCTGGTAGAGCCCATAGGAGAGCAGCGCGAGGGTGATGAGGGCGAAGATGGAGAAGGCCGATTTCATTCCGCGTGCAACACCGTTTCGAACAGGAAAAATCCCACGATGGTGAACACTATATCGTACACGGCGAGGAAGACGAGCGGGAGGTAGGGCGAGTTGTCGCCGGTGAGAATGGCGGTCGTGGCCGCGACCATGGCCAGCAGCGCGGGGATCGAGATGGGGAACAACAGCAGCGGCAGCATGACTTCTCGACTGCGGGTACGGATGGACATCGCCGCGAAAAACGTGCCATTCACCACCAGCGCCCAAGTCCCCAGCACCGCGGCGAAAACCAGTTGATAGGCAGGTCCGACGCTGCGCAGGTCGTAGAAGACGACGAACAGCGGCGTCATCAGCGCCACCAGGATGATGACGAAGAGAAAGTTGCCGATCGCCTTGGCCAGGAACAGCGATTCGGCGGGCGCGGGGGATACGCGGTAGGCGTCCAGCACTTGATTGCGCAACTCGCGCGCCCAGGTCTGATTGAGCGCGACCACGGCAGCGAACAGCAGTGCTACCCACACCAGTCCGCCGGCAATGCGGCGGGATTCTTCGGCCGTGAGGTCGAAAGAAAAGCTGAAGATCACCACTACCAGCAGGGCAAAAAACAGCATCGAGTTGATGGCGTCCTTGGAGCGCCATTCCAGGCGCATGTCCTTGGCCAGGGTGACGCGGAGGACGGGAAGGAACGCGCTCATGGGCGTCCTCCCGCATCGGCGCCGCGCCGGGGTTTTCGCGGAATCCAGCGCGGGACCGTCCGGCAGTACTCTTCATAGGTGGCGCCGAATTTTCTCCGCAGCGTCGGTTCTTCGTAGAGCAAGACGAAAATGTGACCCAGCAATAGCCATGGCAGACAAAACAGCAGGGCTGCACCGGAGCGAAGGAAGAGCGCAAAGCCCGCCAGCAGCACTGAGCCGCCGATGTACATGGGATTGCGCACGTAGCGGTACAGTCCAACAGCAACAAACTGGCGTGGCGGATCAAAGGGCGCCGGAGTGCCGCGGCCGCGGAAGACGAACGTGGCGACGCACGTCAGCCCAATCGCCGCGCCGGCGAGCATGACGGGAACCGCCAGCAGTCCGGTCCAGTCAGGTAGCGTGAGCCTGAACCGCGGGTCGTAGGAGCGAAGGCCCAGCGCGACCCAGGCCCACAGCCATACGAACAGGCACACTACCACGACGGCCCGGAGAGCAATGAGCACGGTGTTCACGAAACCCTCGGCGAAGGCAGCTCGTCGCGAACCTGGGTGCGGCGCTCGGTGATCACGCCGGCGTCCATGAAGATGGATTCGTCGGCCACGCCGTCGAGCAGGGCGGGCTGGTGGGTTACCACAAAAACCGCTTTCCCGGCGTCGCGCATTTCGCCAAGCAGGCGGACCATCTCGCGGGCGGACACGATGTCCACGTTGGAGAAGGGCTCATCGAGCAGGACCACGACGGGGTTATTGAGGATGGCGCGGGCCAGCGACAGCCGCTGCCGCATGCCCTGTGAATACTGGCCGACGCGGCGCGGGAGAGCGGGATCAAGGCCGACGGCGCGCATGACCTCGGCGCAGCGCTCGTCGCCGCGGATGCCATAGAGTTGCGCGAAGTAGCGCAGGTTCTCCATGCCGTCCATTTCGTCGTAGAGCAGCGGGGCGTGCGCCATGTAGCCAATCTGGGCGGCGACGGAACGCGGTAGCGAGGAGCCGAGCACGCTGACCGTGCCGCGTGAGGGGCGCATCAGGCCGGCGATGGCGCGCAGCAGAGTCGACTTCCCTGCCCCATTGTCGCCAAGTACAAGATAGAGGCGGGCAGACACGAACTCGGCGCTGACGCCGCGCAGGGCGGCAAAGCGCCCGTACAGTTTGGTGACCTCGCTGAGGACGATGGCGGGCGCGGATTCCGGATCAGTTATCGTTGGTTGCGAAAGGCTCACTGCGCAAGACCGGCGGTGGTAAGGGTTCCGGCCTGGGCTTTCTGCATCGGCTTGGCCGGGGCATTGGTGGGCTGCGAGCCGGGTGCGCCGGGCTGGTCGGGCGCGGGCGCGTACTTTGAGGCACACTTAGCCTGGAGTTGGTTGGCGTGAAAGATGCCATCGCGTCCGAAGCGGCCCTCGGCCATGGCCTGCGAATCGTCCTTGAAGGTGTCCGGCGGGGCCTCAGTGCCTAAGTACACCACGGGCAGGGTCAGATCGTTCTCCTTGAGCGCGAATTCCACGCGCGAGCCCTGGCGCTTGATGGTGCCGGGTACGACGTTGCCGGCGACGCGCAGCCGCTTGGCGTAGCGGCTGTCGTTCATGTCGCGCAGCTCCTTGATGGTCACGTAATAGCTCTTGCTCTCCTGCACGCCGGTAAAGGCGAGGTAGCCGAGCGAGACGATTACGATGGCGATAGCAACGCCAAATCGAATGTAGGTAAGGCGGCTTTTCAAGTCAGACATACGTCCCCACTAGGCAAACTGTACCCGTCCCGGCAACCCGGGTCAACTTCACTGGATGCCGTGACCTTGCCGCCGGGTGCACAAATGATTACCCGGGATATCGCGGTATAATATTCGTTTTGGGAGGAGCCGACCAACCCATGAGTAAAGTTACGGACAACGGAAACGGGCACGGCAGCAACTGGATTCCCAAGCCACGGGCGGAGTGGATCGCAAGGCGGCGCGAGGAGGCCACGCGCGCCGGGGACGACAATCTCTCGCAGATGCACTACGCGCGCCAGGGCAGGATCAGTGAGGAAATGGGGTTCGTGGCCGAGCGCGAGCGGCTGGCTCCGAACTTGGTTCGCGACGAGGTGGCCGCCGGGCGCATGATCATTCCCGCCAACATCAACCATCCCGAGCTGGAGCCGATGGCGATCGGCGTGGCGTCGAGATGCAAGATCAACTCCAATATCGGCAACTCCGCCGTGACCTCCAATATTGACGAGGAACTGCGCAAACTGCACACCTCCGTGCACTACGGCGCGGACACGGTGATGGACCTGTCCACCGGCGGCGGCATCCACGAGATCCGCGAGGCCATCCTGCGGCACTCGCCGGTGCCCATCGGCACCGTGCCGATTTACGAGGCCATCGCGCGCGTCAAGCGGCTGGAAGACTTGAACGCCGACCTGATGCTGGAAGTCATCGAGGAGCAGGCGGCGCAGGGCGTGGACTACATGACCATCCACGCCGGGGTGCTGATTCAGTACCTGCCTCTGGTGTCGAAGCGCATCACCGGCATCGTCAGCCGCGGCGGGGCCATCCTGGCGCAGTGGATGGCGCATCATCACCGGCAGAATTTCCTCTATGAGCGTTTTGAGGACATCTGCAAGATCTTCAAGAAGTACGACGTCAGCTTTTCGCTCGGCGACGGGCTGCGCCCTGGCAGCGTGGCCGATGCCAGCGACGAGGCGCAGTTCGCCGAACTGAAAACGCTGGGCGAGCTGACTGCCATCGCCTGGAAGCACGATGTGCAGGTCATGATCGAAGGCCCCGGTCACATCCCGATCGACAAGATCAAGGAGCAGGTGGATAAGGAAGTGGAGATGTGCTACGGCGCGCCGTTCTATACGCTGGGGCCGCTGGTCACCGACATCGCGCCGGGCTACGACCACATCACCTCCGCCATCGGCGCGGCCATGATCGGCTGGTACGGTGCGGCCATGCTGTGCTACGTCACCCCCAAGGAACACCTGGGGCTGCCCAACGACAAGGACGTCAAGGACGGCATTATCGCCTACAAGATCGCGGCCCATGCCGCCGACATCGCGCGGCACCGTCCGGGCGCACGCGATCGCGACGACGCGCTCAGCTATGCGCGCTACACCTTCGATTGGGAAAAGCAGTTCGAGCTTTCCCTGGATCCCGAAACGGCCCGATCCATGCACGACGAAACGCTTCCCGACAAGTACTACAAGGAGGCGGCGTTCTGCTCGATGTGCGGCCCGAAATTCTGCTCCATGAACTACTCGGCCAAGGTGGACGAGTACAACAAGCAGGTGCACGGCATCGAGAAGAAGGACTACTCGGAGCTGGTGAACAAGCTGGTGGCGATCAAATAGGCGACAGGCTTCAGGCCGCAGAGGAAACCAAAGCCGCGGTGTTCGCGGCTTTTTGTTTTGTCTTGAGCCTGGCGGGAATTGGGACTCGCCTGGGGGCCGGTCACTCGTTTTTCAGCGAGCGTCTCCACTTGGCGTGAAGCCAAATGAGAATGCCGACGCCGCAGGTTCCCAGCGGCCCGAGAGGGAGGACAATGGCCGTCGCGGGCAGCGGGCCGCTGGTGACGACCTTGACCCCCCAGATGACACCGGCGGCGGCGATCAGGCTTGCGATCTGCTCTTCACCGTGAATTCGCGTGCATTTTCGTATCACGCGCCTTAGCACAATCCCAACCTAGCACTTCCCCGCCGGACGAGCGAGGTCACATGTGTGCCATGGCCTTCGGTTCTTTCCTTTTCAGGACGCGTTTCACTGCGGAAACGATGTGCGGCGCAGTCAGTCCGTACTTTTCCATCAACTGGTCGGGTGTGCCGGATTCGGCATAGGTATTCTGGATGCCGACGAACTCCATGGGCACGGGATGCGAAGCGGCGACGGATTTCGCCACCTGCGCGCCCAGGCCGCCGTCGAGCAGATGCTCCTCGGCGGTAACGATGGCGCCGCACTCGCGCGCCGCGCCGGCCACAGCCTCATCGTCAAGCGGCTTGACGGTGTGCATGTCGAGCACGCGCGCGGAAATGCCCTCGTCTTCCAGTTGCGCCTGGGCTTGCAACGCGTAACCGACTTCCAAGCCGCAGGCGACGATGGCGACGTCGCGTCCAACTCCGTGTTGCTTGGCTCTGCCGATTTCAAACTTATCTTCTGCGGTGTAAAGGATAGGCGCCTTGGGGCGTCCGGTGCGCATGTAGCAGGGGCCATTCCACTCGGCCATGCGGTGCACCAGGGCGCGAGCACAAAACTCGTCGGAAGGTATGAGCACCACGAACCCGGCCAAGCCGCAGGCCAGCGCGAGGTCTTCGACGGCCATCTGGCTGGGGCCGTCCTCGCCAATGGAAATGCCGCCGTGCGAGCCGACGAACTTGGCGTTAACGTGCGGGTACGCCACCGACATGCGCAACTGGTCGTAGCCCTTGTCCATGAGGAAGACAGCGAAGGACGACGCAAAGGGAATTTTTCCGTTGAGCGCCAGTCCGCCCGCCATGCCGACCATGTTGGCCTCGGCGATGCCGACGGTGAAGAAGCGGTCGGGAAATTCCTTGCCGAATTTCGCGCTGTAGGTGGACTTGGCGAGGTCGGCATCGAGGGCAACCACGTTGGGATTGGCCCGGCCCAACTCCACCAGCGCCTGTCCGTAGGCCTCGCGCGTGGCTACGCCCATCTTGAGCTCGAATTTGTTACTCGTGGTCTTCACCGCGCGTTGGCCTCCAGCTCCTTCAGCGCCGCCTCGACCTGTTCTTTTTTCGGCGCCATGCCGTGCCACTCCGGATTATTCTCCATGAACGACACGCCTTTGCCCTTGATGGTATGGGCAATCACCGCCGTGGGACGCGAAGTCAGCCCGGCGCGCGCCTGCTGCAGGGCGGCAATGCATTGCTCCAGGTCGTGGCCATCGATCTCGATGACGTTCCAGTTGAACGAGCGGAATTTTTCCGCGACCGGCGCGGGATCGAGGATGTCAACGAGGAAGCCGTCGAGTTGCTGCTGGTTGTAGTCCACGATCACGGTCAGGTTCGAGAGGCGGTGGAAACCCGCGTACATGGCGGCTTCCCAGATCTGCCCTTCCTGGATTTCACCGTCGCCGACCATGACAAAGGTGTGCCAGTCGCGCTTGTCCAGACGCGCCGCCAGCGCCATGCCGATACCAATGGAAATTCCCTGCCCCAGCGATCCGGTGGAGGCTTCCAAAACCGGCAGCATCCGCTTGTCGGGATGACCTTGCAGCGGCGACCCCAGCTTGCGCAACGTGGACAGCAGGGCCGGGTCGAGATAGCCGGCCTCGGCCAGCGTGGCATAGAGCACGGGAACGCCATGTCCCTTGGAGAGCACGAAGCGGTCACGCTCGGGCCAGTCGGGGCGCTGGGGATCGTGCTGCAGCACGCGGAAATAAAGCGCGACCAGCAACTCCACCGCGGAGAGCGATCCGCCCGGGTGACCGCTGCCGGCCGCGCCAATCATCTTCACGATTTCAATACGAATGCGGTTGGCGACCTGCTTGAGGTTGGTAATCGGCTCCACCAGGGTGCTCATGAACGGACTCTGTCTCCTGCGGCGGGGCGCAAAGGCACCTGCCTTTCGGTTTGAGGGTGGCCGGACTGCATCACTAGGTATTTTCCGCGTCCGCTGAGGAATTGCGCGAGCACGCTGGCGACTTCATACAGCAGAACGCGTTCTTCGTAGGCAGACGCGTTCCGGCGGTCGCTTTCAACGTCCATCACGCCGATCACGTGCGTGCCGATCTTGATGGGCGTGACCAACTCGGAACGGGTCTCGCGGAAAACTTGGAAGTACTGCGGATCGCGGCTGACGTCGGGCACGACCTTCGCCCTACCGGTTTTCGCCGCCTCGCCGACATTGCCCTCGCCCACGCGCATGCAGTCGCAGCGCGGCGCAGGTCCCGCCGAGGCGACCCGCAGCAGGCCTTCGCCCGTCGCCAGATAGATCGTGACCGCGAAGTATTGCCGCGAGCTTTGCAGCAGCCCGGCGACCGCGTCCAACGGCGACTTGGGATTCTGCGCGCCGCGGATTTCGCGCAGCGGCAGCCGCCCACGCGAGGCAAGCCGGGGTTTGGGCGCCAATACTTGCTCCACGGCCTCCAGTACTACCCGCGCAGAACGATAAGATTTCACGGCAGTAACCTGAACGATGGGAATATTCTAAATCTATCCGCCCAGATTTGCCGGGTCAATAAAACGGTTGATACTTTTGGCGGTTTTGTGCTGGCGTCGATCTCGACGACGGCTGACGCCAGCACTGAGGGGCAACGTCGATGGGTGCGCGAAAAGGCAAGCGGCTGCAGATCGAGTTGCCCGTGTCCGTTTCCGGCTTCGACATGAATGGCGACCCGTTTGTGCAGAAGGCGAAAACAGTGGACATCAGTTGGTGTGGCATCCGGCTCAAGGGAATTCGTTGCGTCCGCGGCCCTGGCGACATCGTGCGGGTGCAATACAAAGATAAGCGGGGGCGCTACCGCGTTGTCTGGATGGAAAAGGACACTGCCACGCTGGGATTGGAGGGTGTGGAAGGGGCCAGGCTGCTTTTTGGCGATCATTTGCCACCCTCGGCGGGCATACACGATGAGGTTGACACCTACTCGCCGCCGCCTGCAGTGCAATCTGCGGCGTCATCGACGCATGGAGCGGAGCGTCGTGCAGGCGATCGTCGCCAGGGCGAACGGAGGCGATACCCACGCTACAATTGCGCCGGCATTGCCAGCGTGCGCGAGTCAAACAGCCATTTCGGTTCGGAAGGCCGCGTCCTGGATATTTCAATGTGCGGCTGCTATGTGGAAATGATGTCGCCCATGCGCGTCGGCACCCCGATCCGCCTCGACATCAACTTTAGCGGCCATGCCTTGAGTTTGCCGGCCATCGTCCGCATGGCCCAGCTCAACATGGGTATGGGAGTGGAATTCACCGATGTCCCGCCCGGCGAGATGGAGAAGCTCCGCCAGGCGATTGCTGAACTCAGCGGGGAGCCTCAGAGGGCGGCCGCTACGGCGACCTCCGCACCGGCTGGGTCCGCTGCCGCAATCCAGCTCGGCAGCGCGGTCTTGCGATGGTTCGCTACCCACGAGCAATTGACCCGCAAGGAATTCCAAGAGTTGCTGCGAGAAAACAAGCAGCCTTCGTAACTCTCCTGGAAGAGTCGGAGACCGCGGATGCCGCCGAGATCAGCGCCGCTGTCGAGCCTGTTATCTAAGCCGGCGAGGGCGCCTTCACCGGGGTTGTCAGCGTCACCGGCTCCGGCGGTCCGAACCACTGCTTGATCGCGGGCAGCGCGGCACGGGCTGCTACCTCACCCGCCCGAATCAATTCCGGTGCGCGCTCGAAGTGGTCGTAGCTGAAGCCGCGCACTTCGGGCTGGAGCACTACGTCGGCGGCGGCTTCCCACAATCCGCACATCTTCGACTGCGCGATCGAGAAGCACTGCCCGATGACGTCAAGTATGTGTCGTGGGCCATCCGCACTCGCCCAGGGCGCGCTGAGGTAGACGGCAATGACGCGCTGCGCGCCCATGTCGCGCAAGGGACCGGTGGGAACCGCGTGCGCGAGTAGGCCGTCCACCAGCAGGCGGCCGCCCACCTTAACCGGGCTGAACATCCCGGGATAGGCGCAACTGGCGCGCACCGCGTCCACCAGCGGCCCGGCGCGGAAAACCACTCCTTCCCCGCTGGCAAAATCGGTGGCGGCCACAGCCAAGGGAATCTTTAGGTCCTCAAACGTGCGGCTCTTCAGCATCTTGCCGAGAAACGTCGCCATGCGATCGTTGCTGGCCAGACCGTAGCGCGAGATCGTCCAGCGCGCGAAATCCCGAAAGCGCACCCGGGCTGCCATCTCCTCCAGTTCCTTGGCGGAGATGCCGCTGCAGTATGCCGCGCCGATCACCGAGCCCACGCTCGTACCGGCGATGAAGTTGACGGGAATACCTTCTTGCTCGAAAACCTTGAGCACGCCGATGTGGGCCAGGCCGCGGGCAAAACCGCCGCCCAGCGCCAGTCCGACCGAAGGTGGTAGTGGCGCCGCCGGTGCAAGCGGCGAGTCTGAGATGCGTTTCAGCCCGCGCGCGAACGCGCGAACCGAGCGCGCTATTTTGTGTAACATACCTATGATCCAGCGTACATCCGGCCCCACGCGGACGCTGTATTGGCTATGATGCCCCGTGCTGTTCCCATGATTCAGAAGTGCAGCCGGCGACGCCAGAATACCGTGGTCACCGCGCGCCATACCCGAGGTTACTGAGGCTACTCTTTGATGGTGCGCGAATTTTCTGCCGGAGGCGTGGTCCTCCGCCGCATGCAGGAACGGTGGTGGGTGGCCGTGATCGAGCCGCAGAGCCGGCGTAAACCCGGCGCTCCCGCCAGCGTGCTCGCACTGCCCAAGGGCAACGTGGACAAAGGGGAAAAGCCGGAGGAAACGGCAGTCCGCGAGGTGCGCGAAGAAACCGGTGTGGAGGCCGACCTGCTCTCCAAGCTCACCGATATCGAGTACATCTACATTCGCTCCTGGGGCGGCCGCGAGCGCGTGTTCAAGAGCGTCAGCTTTTTCCTGCTGATGTACCGCAGCGGGCGCATCGGCCACATTACCCCGGCGATGCGGCGCGAAGTCCGCCAGTCCCTCTGGCTCCCCTTGGATGAGGCCCCGGGCAAGCTCAGCTACCGTGGCGAGCGCGACGTGGTGAAGCTTGCACAGCGATATCTGGCGGCTCATCCGGAACCTTAGCGAGGCCGCCATGCCACGGACGCCGCACCTCGACCCCACGTTGGTGACGGTGTTCGGCCGCGTCAAGGGACGGTTCACTGGGGCACTGATCAGTACCTTCACCGGTGCAGTTCCATTTCGGAGCGTATCACAAGCATTGGTGACCGGTGCACTTGCCCCCGGAGCAACTTATATGTTACCCGCGCTCACCTCGTAAACTGCAGAGCCGCAAGGATTTATCTTGACGTCCGCAGGACACTTCCGGTAATGTGTATACAACTTAATAGAAAGGGCGCGCCGCTGCCATCCTCACCCCACATCTACGCGGCGCGCCCAAATTGTTTTGGGCCTCAATTCCCGCAATAATTCCTTCCCAATCGCGCGCTAATTTTTCGCTGTCCTCAGCGTCCACATCACAGGCTAGACGGGGATCAAGCTGCTATATTGTCCGCCGGGGTACCCCTCCCCCCGGATTCCGCCATGATGAAACAAATTGAGAAGGTTGCTGTCCTGGGCGCCGGGACCATGGGCGCGCGCATTGCCGCCCACCTGGCCAACGCCGCTGTTCCCTCCTACCTGCTGGACATCATTGTGCCCGACGCCGACGGCGAGGCGCGCAACCGCGTCGCCGCCGGCGGCCTGGAGGCCGCGCGCAAGTCGAAGCCGGCGGCGTTTTTCGAGACGTCGCTGGCGCGCCTGATCACTATCGGCAACTTCGAAGACCACATGAAGTATGTGGCCGAGGCCGATTGGGTGATCGAGGCGGTGGTCGAAGATCTGGCCATCAAGCGCACGCTGCTGAAGAAAGTGGAGGCCACTCGCAGGCCGGGCGCCATCGTCACCACCAATACCAGCGGCCTGCCGGTGGCCAAGATCGCCGAGGGCTTCAGTGACGACTTCCGCCGCCACTGGTTCGGCACGCACTTTTTCAATCCGCCGCGCTACATGCGCCTGCTGGAAATCATACCCACCGAGGACAGCGATCGCGCCGCGGTCGAGGCGATCTCGCACTTTTGCGACGTGCGCCTGGGCAAGGGGATCGTCGTCTCCAAAGACACGCCCAACTTCATCGCCAACCGCATCGGCACGTTTTCCGCGCTCAACGTTATGCGCCTGATGCAGGAGATGGACCTCATCATCGAGGAAGTGGATGCGCTCACCGGCAGCGCGGTCGGCTGGCCGAAGATGGGCACCTTTCGCCTGGCCGACATGGTCGGGCTCGACGTTCTTGGGCACGTCGTATCGAACATGACGCGCAGCTTGAAGGACGAGCGCAGCGACCTCAAACTGCCCGATTTCTTCAACGCCATGCTCGAGCGCAAGTGGCTGGGCGACAAATCCAAGGGCGGCTTCTACAAGAAAACCAAAGGCGCGCCGGGCAAAGACGACGAGCGGCTGGCGCTGGATTGGAAGACGCTGGAGTATCGCCCGCGGCAGAAGGCGAAGTTCCCCGCCCTCGACATGGCGAAGCAGATCGAGGACACCGCGCAGCGCCTGCGCACGCTGCTCGGCACCGACGGCAGCGGCCCGCAGAAAGGCGACCGCGCCGGCCAGTTCCTGTGGTCGGTGCTATCGGACCTGTGGACGTACTCGGCCAACCGCATCGGCGAAATCTGTGATTCGATTGTCGAGATTGATCGCGCCATGCGCCTCGGCTTCAACTGGGAGATGGGCCCGTTCGAGTTGTGGGATGCGGCCGGGGTCGAACCCACGGTCGCTCGCATGAAGAAGGAAGGCCGCCCGGTGGCGGAAAATGTCTCCCGCCTGCTCGCCTCCGGCAAGAAAACGTGGTACAGCGACGCAGTGGGCGCGTCTTCGGGCGTGGCGTACTTCGATGTAGCCACCGCCAGCTACAAGAGCCAGCAAGTGCCGCCCGGAATCTGGTCGGTGCAGGTGGCGAAAAAATCCGGCGGTGTGGTCAAGAAGAATGCGGGCGCGACGCTGGTGGACCTAGGCGACGGCGTCGGCTGCATCGAGTTCCACACCAAGATGAACGCCATCGGCGGCGACATCATTCAACTTGTAACCCAGACGCTAAAGCCCGGTGGCCCTGGCGATAACTTCGACGCTTTCGTCATCACCAACGACGGCCAGCACTTTTCCGCCGGCGCCAACATCATGCTGCTGCTGATGGCCATCCAGGAAGAGGAGTGGGACGAGATTGACATGATCATCCGCCAGTTCCAGGGGATGACGCAGGCGATCAAATTCTCTCCGAAACCCGTGGTGGTGGCGCCTTTCGGGATGACCTTGGGCGGCGGTTGCGAGATCTCCCTGCACGGCGCGGCGCGGCATCCGCACGCCGAGCTCTACATGGGACTGGTGGAAGTTGGCGTTGGCCTGCTGCCCGGCGGCGGCGGATGCAAGGAGATGACGCTGCGCGCGGTGGACGCGGCGGCTTCCATTAGGCCCGACGGCCGCGGGGAGTCGGTCGAACTCATGGAGGCGATGAAGAAAGCGTTCGAGACCGTCGCAATGGCCAAAGTCTCAACCTCGGTCGCCGAAGCGCGCGCCTTCGGCTTTCTCGCGCCGGTTGACCAGGTCACCATGAACCGCGACCGCGTCCTCGCTGACGCCAAGGCGCACGTGCTCGAACTGACGCGTTCGTACAAGCCGCCGCGCCCGCGCATCGACATTCCCGCGCCGGGCGAAAGCATTTTGGCGACTTTAAAGCTTGGCGTCCATCTAATGCGGCAAGGGGAGTACGTCACCGAGCACGAAGTTAAGGTCGGCAACAAAGTCGCGGAAGTCCTCTGCGGCGGCGCGATCACGCCCGGCACGCCTGTAAGCGAGCAATATCTGCTCGATTGCGAGCGCGAGGCGTTCAAGTCGCTCTGCGGCGAGAAGAAAACGCAGGAGCGCATTGCCTTCACGCTGAAGACGGGGAAGCCGCTGAGGAACTGACGTCATGAAAGTTCGTGACGTCATCAAGTGGATGGAACAGGAAGGCTGGAGACTCAAACGGGTCAAGGGTAGTCATCGACAATACCGCCATTCGAGTAAGGCTGGTACGGTGACTGTCCCCGGACATCCCGGCGACGACCTTCCGCCCGGGACGCTGAACAGCATCAAGAAACAGGCAGGGCTGAAATGAAGTACGCAGTCGTTTTTGAAGAGTCGGCTACCGGATATGCGGCCTACGTGCCGGACTTGCCCGGTTGCGTCACGACAGGAAAAACGCTCGATGAGACCGAACGGCTAATCCGCGAGGCGATTGAATTTCACATCGAGAGCCTTCGCGAACACGGGGAGCCGGTGCCCCAGCCGACTACAAAAACGGAATACATTGCGGTCGGAGACTGAATCACCTTCAGCCGTGCGGCTACTTCTTGCCCAGTTGGGGTTGAACCTAGCAGGTGGCGTGAGCCACCGGGATACGCGCAAGAAAACAACCGAGTCCCACAAGGACGGCACGAAATGAAGTACGCAGTCATTTTCGAAGAATCAGGCACTGGCTGGGGCGCGTATGTTCCCGACTTGCCAGGGCTCGGTTGGCCGGCGCAACCATGGAAGAGGTGAAGCAGCTCGTCCGTGAAGCCATTGAATTTCATCTCGAAGGTATGCGCATGCACGGGGAGCCGATTCCGGAACCAAGCACGGTTACGGAGTACGTGACGGTCGGCGATTGACAACAAATCCGAGAGCGGATTGCGTTCACGCTGTGACGGGGAAACCGCTGAGGAATTGATGTTCAGCTTTGGTGGGTATTTCAAGGACAGGTTTGATCCGGTGCTCTTCAGGGCAGCACATATGGTCGGTGTTCTTCCGCCGGAGGGTTTACCTGAAATCGCACAACGCGCGCTGGAGCGTGGGTTTGATGGCCCGAGCATTCGGTTCATTGCCGCCTTGAATGGCCCTACGCTTCGCGAAATTTCTCACACACTGTCGCAATTCTTTGACGAGCTCGGCACTGTTTCCACGTCGCAGAAAGACGCCGCACTGACACTGAGTCGAGCGATTGCTGAAGATATTTGTGAAGGCCGCTTGGATCCGTACGAAGGCGCGAATGTTATCTGGCGCCGAATCTATCACAAAGTAGGCGAGCCTGTAGAGCTACTCCCCTTTGTCGGTCTGGGCAGCGAGTACGAAGATAATCCGTATTTGAGAACTAAACTGGCTGCCGACATTGTTGAAGCAGCAAAGAGTTTCTGTGCGAAGGTACAAAATGCGTGAAGTAATCATTGCTAGTTCCGTCCGCACGCCCGTCGGCAAGGCCTACAAGGGCACGCTGCGCGCCACCCGACCCGATGAACTGGGCGCCATCGCCATTCGCGGCGCACTCGAAAGAGTGCCGCAAGTCGATCCCAAAGAGATCGAAGACGTCATCATGGGCTGCGCCATGCCCGAAGCCGAGCAGGGCATGAACGTCGCCCGCATCGCCTCGCTGCGCGCCGGCCTGCCGGTGGAATGTTCGGCCATGACCGTGAACCGCTTTTGCTCTTCCGGCCTGCAGGCGATTGCCATGGCGGCCGAGCGCATCATGGCGGGTGGCGCCGAGGTGATTCTGGCCGGCGGTCTGGAATCCATGACCATGATTCCCATGGGCGGGCACAAGGTCTCGGCCAACCCCTGGCTGGTGGCGAATTATCCCGACGCCTACCTCTCCATGGGCCTGACCGCCGAGCGCATTGCCAAACGCTTCGGCGTGACCCGCGAAATGTCCGACGAGTTCTCGCTCAACTCGCACAAAAAAGCGATTGCGGCGATCGAGGCGGGGCGCTTCGAAGAAGAAATCGTTCCCGTGCCCGTCAGCTTCACCACGCCGAACGGCTCGAAGCCGAAGCGTCAGGAAATCATCTTTAAGGTTGACGAAGGCCCGCGCGCCGATACGTCCATGGAAGTCCTGGGCGCGCTGCGGCCCGCGTTCCATGCCCATGGCATCGTGACCGCCGGCAGTTCCTCGCAGATGTCCGACGGCGCGGCGGCCGCCGTGGTCATGTCCGCGGACCGAGCGCAGCAGCTTGGCATCAAGCCACTGGCTCGTTTTGTTGCGTTCGCTACCGCCGGTTACAAACCGGAGGAAATGGGCGTGGGGCCGGTCTACGCGATTCCGAAAGCACTGAAAATCGCAGGGCTCAAACTTTCCGACATCGACGTCATCGAACTCAACGAAGCGTTCGCCGCCCAGTCGCTCTGCGTGATTCAGGAAGCGCGGCTGGATCCGGCGCGCGTGAATCCCAACGGTGGCGCGGTGGCGCTCGGGCATCCCCTGGGCTGCACCGGCGCCAAGCTGACGGCCACCATCATTCGCGAACTCAAGCGCCGCAACGGACGCTACGGCATCGTGACCATGTGCGTCGGCGGCGGCATGGGCGCGGCTGGAATTTTTGAGAATGTTCCTTAACCACAGAGGGCACAGAGGTACACAGAGGGAAAAGAGAATGGAAATCAATGACATCACCTCTGAAATCATCGACAGCGCAATGAAGGTGCATACGGCCCTGGGACCCGGCCTTCTCGAGAAAGCCTACGAAGCGTGTTTGTTACATGAATTGCGGAAGCGCGGTTTGAAAGCTGCTTCGCAAGTTGAGTTGCCGGTTATCTATGACGGCGTTCGGATTGACGCTGGATACAGAATCGATCTGCTGGTCGAGGATTTGGTGATCGTAGAACTGAAAGCTTGCGAAGGCATTACGCCTGTATACGAAGCGCAATTGATTTCATACCTCAAGCTCAGCGGCAGGCCGGTCGGGCTGCTGATCAATTTCAACGTCAAGCATTTGCGGGACGGCATCAAGAGGTTCGTCGAAGGAAGAGGTTGGGAGAAGCCTCTGCGAGCCTCTGTGGCCTCTGTGGTTTCGTAAGAGATAAGAGAGAGGACTTATGGCGACAGCAACACCTGTAACACGCACGAAAATCACCGGCGGCAGTTTTCTCATTGAAGAACGCCGGCTCGATGAAGTCTTCACGCCCGAGGATTTCACCGACGAGCACCGTCAGATCGCGCAAACGACCGACGAATTCGCGCTCAAAGAAATCGCTCCCGTGGCCGACAAGCTGGAGAAAAAGGACTGGGCGCTTACTCGCGAGCTGCTGACCAAGGCCAGCGAGCTCGGGCTGACCTCGGTGGAAGTCCCCGAAACCTACGGCGGCATGGACATGGACAAGGTCAGCGCCGCCATCGTCGCGGAGCGTATCGCCAAGTACGGCAGCTTTGTCGTGACCTTCGGCGCGCACTCCGGCATCGGCACGCTACCCATCGTCTATTTCGGCACCGAAGAACAGAAGCGGAAATATTTGCCCAAGCTGGCGACGGCGGAATTTGTCGGCGCCTACGCGCTGTCGGAATCCTCCTCCGGCTCCGACGCGCTGAATTGCCGCACCAAGGCCGTGCTCTCGCCCGACGGCAAGCACTACATCCTCAACGGCGAAAAAATGTGGATCACCAACGCCAACTTCGCCGACGTGTTCATTATCTTCGCCAAAGTCGACGGCGAAAAGTTCACCGCCTTCATCGTCGAAAAGACTTTCCCCGGCTTCGCGGTCGGCGCCGAAGAGCACAAGATGGGCATCCGCGGCTCGTCCACCTGCCCACTCATCCTCAACGACTGCCAGGTCCCGGTGGAGAACCTGCTGGGTGATATCGGCAAGGGTCACATCATCGCGTTTAATATTCTTAACGTCGGCCGCTTCAAACTCGGCGCCGGATGCGTCGGCGGCGCGCGCACCGCGCTGCAGGACGCCATCGCTTACGCCAAGCAGCGCAAGGCCTTCAACACCACTATTTCGCAGTTCGGCCTGATTCGCGAAATGATCGCCGACATGGCGGTCGACATCTGGACCGGTGAAAGTGCGGTCTATCGCACGGTCGGCATGATGGACGTCGCGCTCGGCGAAATTGACAAGAGCTCGCCCGACGCGGCGCGCGAAGTCCGTAAAGCCATCGAAGAGTATGCCGTCGAGTGCTCCATCATCAAGGTGTGGGGCTCGGAGGCGCTGGACCGCGCCGTGGACGCCACGGTGCAGATCTATGGCGGCTACGGCTTCGTGGAAGAGTACCCGGCGGAGCGCGCCTACCGCGATTCGCGCGTCAACCGCATCTTCGAGGGCACCAACGAAATCAATCGCCTCATCATCACTGGCTTTTTGATGAAACGCGCCATGACCGGACAGTTGCCGCTCATGCCCGCCATCAAGAGGCTGATGGACGAGGTTCTGGGCGGGCCCTCGATGTCGGAAACTCCGGAAGGGCCGCTGGGCGCGGAGAAGGCGATCGTGAGCAACGCAAAGAAGATCGCGCTGTTCACCGCCGGCGCCGCGTCGCAGAAATACATGCAGAAGCTGGTGGACCAGCAGGAGATCATGGGCGCGCTGGCCGACATCATCATCGAGACCTACTGCATGGAGTCGGCGCTGCTGCGCGCGGAAAAGCTGGGCGGGCGCGATGGCGAACTCGCCACCGCCATGACGCAGGTCTACGTGGCGCGCGCCATGGAAACCGTCGAGGCAGCGGCGCGCAAGGTAATCGCCGCCATCGCCGAGGGCGACATGCTGCGCACCCAGATGGCAATCCTGCGCCGCTTGCTCAAGTACGAACCCATCAACACGATCGCGCTGCGGGAGAAGATCGCCGCGCGCGTGATCGAGCAAGGCAAGTACGTAACCGCGTAATTTTGAGGCGATAAACACACGGAGACACGGTGGTTCAATCTTCCGTGTCTCCGTGTTATTGTTTGCCTATGGCGGTGCGCCGCTTGACCGCCGTCGTGCACCAGGAAGAGAAGAACCTCTACGTCACCGATTGTCCTGAGATCGGCACGGTGAGCCAGGGCACGACCGTCGAAGAAGCAGTGGCCAATCTGAAGGAAGCGACAGAGCTTTACCTCGAAGAATTTCCCTCCTGACCTTAGAGCGGTTCCCGAGTAGATATACCCGCGAATGAGTGTTTGGACGTAAGCTGCTGGTGCTGGCGGTCTCTGCGAATACAGCTGATGGCACGAGCCTTTTCCGACGATCTGCGGCGGAGGATTTTGGTGGCGTACG
>JAIQFT010000017.1 GCA_020073185.1 Terriglobia bacterium | reverse complement strand
TTCGCGAAAGTCGTCCTGCTCGATATACAAAATCTTCGAAAACGGAATTGTGCGAGATCCCATCGTGACGTCTTCCGGATTGTTTACAGTCTCAAACTCTTCAACCTGGTTTTCCGGATAATTATCGATGATCAGTTTCAGTGGACGGAGCACAGCCATCATGCGGGGGGCGCGCTTGTTCAAATCCTCACGAATGCAGTCTTCGAGCACGCCGACTTCAACTACCTGAGTCTTCACCACGCTGCGGGTGACAGACTGAGTGCCGCTCGGCGTGAGAAAGATTTCAAAGGCCAGCAGATATTTTCCGGGCTCCACTCTCTCTTTGGCGCCGACCTCGAATACCTCCACGCGGGTCTGATAAGGTTCAATCTCAATTCCCCGACGTTCAGTCTGCGAAGGTGTTTTTTCGCCGGCACTAGCGCCTCTGCGAAATACGGCAGCAAGCCTCCGCATTAAACCAACACTCTCCGCCACCGCCCCCGAACCGCAATCCTTCTGGTCCGCAGGAAAGCAAATGAAATCGGGACCGCTGGCCTGGATGTTCAACAAAAGTTTTCGCCCCAGCTTGTTCGTGAGCAACAAGTTGACCTTGCCCCGGTGATAGGTATCAAGTGTTTCCAGAGTGGTCTCGATCTTCGCGTCGAGATAACTGTCCATCAAGGCAGGTTCACGGCTCTTTACGGGCACAGACAAGGCGACAATCTTCGGGACCGACTCCTCCTTGTAATCGATTCGCAAGCGAACCGAGCCTGTAACTGGGTCAAGCCCCGCCTGGGAGAACTCAAGCGTCCAAGCCGTCTCCGCATGTGGCGCCAAGCTTGCCAAATGCAGAGAGGAGGCTGCGGATATTTTCACTGCCTCATCGTTCAGCCACGACAGTCCCACATCGCGCAGGCTCGCTTCGGTCGCATTCCGCAACACTACTAACACCCGCGTCCTCTGGCCACCTGGCAGCAACTCTACGGAATTGGGAAGCACTTCCGCTTCTGGATGACCAGAGGCGCCGCTCGCCACAGTCGCCCCTGCCACGAAAGTAGCAAGGAGCAAAGCGAGGACCTGGGTGACGAGGCGCTGGGATCGACAGCCGAAAGCGCCGATTATCCAGAATGCAGATGGCATGGCCTTTGCATACCTCCCGTAGAGCCGAAAGACGGAGACAGGTTTGGGGGATGCCGGGCGGATGCATGATATATCGCCTGTCTCCTTTTTCACACATAGTGGATCGTCTGCAGGTTGCCAGACCCGGAGCGGCGGAATCGAATGGAGTCAATCAGGACGAAAAGACGGTCGGAGAGGGCGGTCGCATGCGAACGCCGCAAAAAACGAAAGAGAGACGCCGGTTACCTCTCTCCTTTTCGCTTGTAATTGCTACAGCGAACTATTCTCGTAGAGCCTGAAGTTTACTTCGACGTTGATCTGCAGCGCCACCGGGCGGCCGTCCTTCAGGGCGGGCTCGAACCTCCACGGGCGCACGCCATCCCTAGCCTTCCGATCCGGGCGCAAGCCGAGCGGGCGGGCGACCCTGACATTCTGCGAGTGGGCGTAGGGGTCCACCAACCACAGCACTGGGAGAAAAAAGGCCACTTGTCACGACATTTTCGGAGCCGGTATAAGAATCCGCCACTCTTGTGGGGGGCGAAGGCATCGAGGCCACTTCCTGTGCGGGAGACAATCCGGTTTGGAGAGGACACTAGCGTGGACATGAAAATACACAAGAGTTAGGCCGGCCGTATTACCCGTAAGAGCAGCCTTGGAAGTCTGGAATTTTCACTAGCACGCGGAGGAGAGAATGAATCGACTGAACCGATATGCAGTATCCATCCTGGGGCTGAGCGTGATGGTCGCGATTATCGCGGGAGTTAACGCAACGCCGACGCAAGCCGGCCCCACCGTCAGCGGTATCGTGAACATTGGCAACACGCCCTTGCCGGTCACCCTTCCCGAGTCGCCCTTGCCGGTCACTATCGGCAACACGCCAGTGCCGGTTACGCTCGCCAACGCGCCGAGCCAGGGAACTCCGTTGCAGTTTACGTTAGTCGGAGAATTCAACGACGGTTCTATCGAACTGCAGCAAGGGAGTACGGGTTCGATTTCTTACAACGTGACGCAAGGATCGAGTTTCCGGGTAGACTTCATCTCCTGCCGCGCCGTAAGTCAATCCGCGGACAATGTTCGTATCGCTTTGCTGTCGTCCCCGTCCGAACTGGCGGAATTCATTACACCGGCGGCAACCCCTTTCCCGCTCGTCACGAATCCGGATGGCCATGTATCGGTGGTGAACCAGGAGGTAAACGCCTATGCTCCGTCGGGCAGATTTGTGTTGGTTGCACAACGTAATTCGACCGCGGGCTTTGGGGCCGTCACCTGTTTCATCTCCGGAGAAACCTTCAACTGAAGACTGGGGCTCCCGATTTCGGCGTGAATTAGAATACGGAGCGGCGCAGAGTCGTGCCCTTTAGCACATCGGCCAAGGCTGAGGACAGGATCCGAAGATAAAAAGTAAAAGGGGAGAAGCCGGTTAGCTTCTCCCTTTGTTTGAATTCGCTACAGCGAATGTTTCTAGTAAAGCCTGAAGTTCACTTCGACGTTGATCTGGACCGCCACGGGGCGGCCGTCCTTCATCGCAGGCTCGAACTTCCACTGGCGCACGGCCTCCATGGCCTTTTGGTCCAGGCCCATGCCGAGGGAGCGGGCGACCCTCAACTGTTGTGGGCGACCGTTCGTGTCGACGATCAGCCACAGCACCACGGTGCCCTGGTACTTGGCCTTGCGGGCCTCTTCGGAGTACTCGGGATCAGGAGTCTGGAGGGCGCGGGGAGCGGAGACGCCGCCGCCAACCCGGAAGACGCCGCCGCCAATGCCTCCGCCGCGACCGGGACCGACGCCCGGTCCTTCGCCCGAGCCAACGCCACCGCCGGAGCCTGAGCCGATGCCGCCACCCGAGCCGGTGCCGTTAGAGGGCGGGCCAATCGGCGCCTTGGGATCGCCGAAGTTGGGCATCGCCGCCTGCGCAATCTTCACTTGTGGCGGAACCACGACCGTGGGCTCCATGGGGAGCTTGGGATGGTCGTTGCGGATGACCATCGCCGGGGGGGTGAACTGCTCCATGGCGAACCTGGGCAGACGTCCCCTGGGGGCAGGAAGCTTATCGCGATCGCCGCCGCCGCCACCGCCGCCGATGGTGTCGTTCTTCTTGGACGAGAGCGGCATGTATTCGGAAATGTCGGGCGCCACGATGGAGACGGTGGGCTGCTGCGCCTGCTGGACGACCCTAGCGCCGGCGATGGAGACAGCAATCAGGCCGCCGATCACGACCAGGTGGGCGCAGGTCGAACCGAGAATGCCGCGCTTCTTGTAATTGTAATCGCCCCAGATTTCGCGCACCGGGACCGGTCTGGAGGTCAGGCGGAGGGGAGGCAGCTTCTCGGGATGACGCCAGTCGTGGATTTGCCGCCGCAGCGACTGCCACAGCGGCAAGTCAAATTGATCTTGGGGAAGCAGTAGATTGAGTTCAGGAACAGCGGCAGGCCGCTGAACTTCAGCATCCGATGGTTGTAACGGTTGTTCCATGTAAGTGAAATCCCGATTAGGTCACTCTGGCCAATCTTCTCTGGTTAGCCGGAGCCTTGCCCTGGTAAGGGGATGAGCACATCTGGTGCCAAGTTGTTCTCTCATTGGACGGCCCCGCCTGCCGGAAGGGCACAGATTATTGCAACCACCTTGCCCGCCGACGCGAACCGGACAGAGGCCATCCTAACTGCCTGTGCGTATAAGTTAACACGGAGCCGCTGCAGGAGTCGCGGTGGGGGAAGTTTTTACATGGGAGAGACAAATTTGCGGGGTACTTTCGGACGTGTACGAGAGTACGTCAACGTGTCGTTTGGGCGGCCTTTCCGTAGCGCCAGTTTGTCGTCGTCAAGCAAGAATAGCCGGTTCCTCGCTGGCTTCGGAATGACACCTGTTTAGAATTAGAGATCGCTATAATGAAATGATATTTCTGATCGTAGAGGCGAGGTCGGAGTGCCGCAAGAACTGAAAGCCACGCTCAACCTGCCGAAAACCGAGTTTTCGATGAAGGCCAACCTGCCTCAGAACGAGCCCAAGATGCTGGAACGCTGGGAGCAGATGGGGATTTACGACCTCATCCGGCAAGCGCGGCGCGGGGCGCCCATGTACGTGCTGCACGACGGGCCTCCCTACGCCAACGGTCCCATTCACCTGGGCACGGCGCTGAACAAGACAGTGAAGGATTTCATCGTGAAGTCGAAGAGCATGGCGGGCTTTGATTCGCCGTACCTGCCGGGTTGGGACTGTCACGGGCTGCCGATCGAGATCAAGGTGGACGAGGCGCTGGGGCGCAAGAAGCTGGAGATGGATCCCATCCAGGTGCGGCAGGCGTGTCGCGAGTACGCCGAGAGGTTTCTCGACCTGCAACGCGAGCAGTTCAAGCGCATCGGCGTGTTCGGGCGGTGGGAACGGCCATATTCGACGATGACGCCGGAGTACGAGGCGGTGGTCATCGATACGCTGTTCAAGTTCATTGAGCAGGACGCGGTGTACAAGGGCCTGCGTCCGGTCTATTGGTGCATTCACGACGAGACGGCGCTGGCGGAGGCGGAGGTCGAGTACAAGAACCACGTCAGCCCGTCGGTGTGGGTGAAGTACCGGCTGAGCAGCGAGGCGGCGAAAATCGACCCGGCACTGGCGGGCAAGAAGGCGTTCACCATCATCTGGACGACGACGCCCTGGACGCTGCCCGCTTCGATGGCGGTGGCGTTTCATCCTGAGGAGGAGTACGTGGCACTGGAATCCGGCGGCGAGGTGTACATCGTCGCCGAGAAGCTGGCGCCAGTAACGGCGGAAAAATGCGGGCTGCAGAAGAACGCGGTGGCACGCTTCCCCGGCAAGAAGCTGGAGCGTGCGATGTTTGCGCACCCCTTCCTGGATCGCCAGATCCTGGGCGTCCTCGCCGATTACGTGCACATGGAGGAAGGCACGGGCGCGGTACACACCGCTCCGTCGCACGGCGCCGACGACTTCTATACCGGGCAGAAATACCACCTCGACCAGACATGCAACGTGGACGAGGCCGGACGCCTGCGCCATGGCTTGCCGGAGTACGAAGGCAAAACGGTGTTCCAGGCGAACGACTCCATCGTTGAACTGCTGAAGAGCCGCGGCGTGCTGCTGTACTCGGAGAAGATCGAGCATTCCTATCCACACTGCTGGCGCTGCCACAACCCGGTGATCTTCCGCGCCACCGAGCAGTGGTTCATCTCGATGGAAGCGAAAATGGGCGGCGGGACGTTGCGGAGCCGCGCCCTGGAAGAGATCAAGAAAGTGAAGTGGGACCCGGCGTGGGGCGAAGAGCGGATTTCCAACATGATCGGCACCCGGCCGGACTGGTGTATCTCGCGGCAGCGCGTGTGGGGCGTGCCCATCGCCATCATCTTCTGCGAAGGCTGCGACGAGTTTCTGCGCGCGCCCGCTGTGCAGCGCGCCATCGTGGAATTGTTCCGGCGCGAGGGTTCGGATGCGTGGTACAGGCGCAAGCCGGAAGAGATCGTGCCGGCGGGAACCAAGTGCGCCCACTGCGGCGGTACACAGTTCCGCAAGGAAATGGACATCGTGGACGTGTGGTTCGAGTCCGGATCGAGCTACCTGGCGGTGGAGGAGGCGGCGAGCGATTTGCTGTGGCCGTCGGACATGTACATCGAAGGCGGCGACCAATATCGTGGCTGGTTCCACTCTTCCCTGCTGTGCTCGATCGGGGCGCGCAATTCAGCGCCGTACCAGACGGTGGGCACGATCGGGTGGACGCTGGACATGCAGGGCCGCGCCATGCACAAGTCGCTGGGTAACGACGTGGATCCGGTCGACATCGCCAAGCGGCTGGGGGCGGAGATCGTGCGGCTGTGGGTGGCGTCGGTGGATTTCCGCGAGGACGTACGCTCGGACGAGGCGCTGATGCAGCGCATTGCCGAGACCTATCGCAAGCTGCGCAACACGTTTCGCTACATTGTCAGCAACCTCTACGATTTCGATCCGCAACGCGATGCGGTGCCCTACGCGGAGATGCAGTACCTGGACCGCGTAGCGCTGGTGCAGACGGCGCAGATCGCGGAGCGCGTGCTCGGCTGGTACAAGGACTTCCTTTTCCATCGGGTTTACCAGGACGTAAACGGATTTTGCGTGGACACGCTGAGCAAGACGCTGTTCGACGTGCTCAAGGACCGGCTCTACACGTATGCGCCGAACTCGCGGGCTCGGCGCTCGGCGCAGACGGCGATCTGGCGCATCGGCGAGGCGCTGGTAAGGCTGCTGGCGCCGCTCATGAGCTTTACCGCGGATGAGGTCTGGGGTTTCCTACCTAAGGTTGCGGAGCGCGAGCAGAGCGTTCACCTGGCCTTGTTCCCGCAGCCAGAGAGCATACCCGGCGATGGGTTCTCGTTATCGAGCAAGGGGACGCAAGACCTAATGGCGGAGTGGCAGGACCTGTCGCACGTCAGAGACGAGGTGCTGAAAGCGCTGGAGGCGGCGCGCACCCAAAAGCTGATCGGGTCGGGGCTGGAGGCAGAAGTGCGGCTGAGCGTGCCCGAGTCGCTCCACGAGGTGGTGCAGCGGCACGAGAAGGAATTGCGCTACTTGTTTATCGTATCCAGCGTCCAATTAGCAGCAGCTCCCTCGGGAAACGGCAGCGGTAGCGGGATTACGGTTGAAATCGGCAGGGCTCCTGGCCAAAAATGTGAGCGTTGCTGGAATTATTCCACCCAGGTGGGAAGCGATCCGAAGTTTCCGACCGTATGCGAGCGCTGCAGCGAGGCTTTGAAGGAAATCGAAACGGGAGCCCATGGACGCTAAACCGAGCAAAGGCAGCCATGCCATGCGCAAGTACCACTTCCTGATTGCCGTGCTGGTGGTGGTGCTGGACCGCGCGAGCAAGTGGGTGGTGGCGGGCAAGATTACGCTGCACGACAGCGTGGCCGTGCTGCCGGGGTTCTTCCGTCTGACGCACGTGCAGAACAGCGGCGCGGCCTTCGGGCTGTTCGCGGAATCGTCTTCAGAGTGGAAAGTCGCCATCCTGGTTATGTTCTCGATTCTTGCGCTCGCGGTGGTGTCGGCGCTGCTATGGAAGAACAGCCACAGCATGACAACCACCGGGGTTGGCTTGGCGCTGATTCTTGGCGGAGCGGTGGGAAATCTGTGGGACCGGCTGCTGGCCGGACACGTGGTGGATTTCCTCGATTTTTATCTCGGCAGCTATCACTGGCCGGCGTTCAACATCGCCGACAGCGCGATCGTGATTGGGGCGCTGCTGCTGGTGGCGGAGATACTGTTCGCGAAATCGCCGGCGGAACAAAATGCGATTCGGTAGGTGTGGCGAGCGATTCGTGGCTAGTGGCCAGCGACCGGCAACGGCGGGTTCCGTCTGCCACTGACGACGAGCCGCTGCTCACCGTCTATCCCAGGCGTTTGCCACCCTTCCCGTCCGGGTGTATAACCAGGACCGCGGACGCGTGGGGTGTCCGCGACCTTCATCGGCCCTTTCTCCAGCGCGGCAATGGAAACGACGGATGCCCTTTTCCGTCGCGCACGCCTAGCGATCCGAACACCGCGCCGGCGCTCTCGTGTCGGGAGGACGCCATGGAACAACGTGAAGTTGCCGCCTGCGTCGTGGCGCAGAACGCGGCGCCCGCCAGCCTCTCCTCTGGCTCCTTACCGTCATCATCTCATTCAAGGAGAACTCTATGGCAACTGTCCGAACCCCGATTCGAGTCCAGGAGGAATTAAATCCGTTCGCGATCGCGATGCAGCAGTTCGACCGGGCCGCCGAGTACATGAGGCTGGATCCGGGATTGCGCGAGGTGCTGCGGCGGCCGCGGCGGGCGCTGACCCTGTCGTTGCCGGTCAAGATGGATGACGGGAGCGTAAAGGTCTACGAGGGATTCCGGGTGCAGCACAACAGCAGCCGCGGCCCATGCAAGGGTGGCATTCGCTACCACCCCGGAGTCACTTTCGACGAAGTGAAGGCGCTGGCTTCGTGGATGACGTGGAAGTGTGCGGCCGTAAATATCCCGTTCGGCGGCGCCAAGGGCGGGATCGTGTGCGATCCGAAGCATCTGTCGCGAAACGAACTGGAGCGGCTGACGCGCCGCTATGCCTACGAGATCTCTCCCCTGATTGGACCGGACACCGACATTCCGGCGCCCGATGTCTACACCGACTCGCAGGTGATGGCGTGGATCATGGACACCTACAGCATGACGCGGGGGCACATCACGCCCGGCGTGGTCACCGGCAAGCCGCTGTTCCTGGGCGGGTCGCTGGGACGCAATGAAGCCACGGCGCGCGGCTGCATGTTCGTAATCCAGGCGGCGTGCAAGGTTGTAGGAATCCACCTGAAGGGAGCGACGGTGGCGGTCCAGGGCTTTGGCAATGCGGGAAGCATCGCAGCGGAATTACTGGACGGGCGCGGAGTGAAGATCATCGCGGTGAGCGACTCGCGCGGTGGCGTACTGAACCGCAAGGGGCTCGATATCCAGGCGCTGCTTGCGCACAAAGAAAAAACCGGCTCGGTGGTGGAATTCCAGGATTCGGAGCCGATCGGAAACGAGGCGCTACTGCAACTCGACTGCGACATCCTGGTTCCGGCAGCGCTGGAAAACCAGATCACCATCGCCAACGCCGATCGCATCCGGGCGAGAATCGTGGCCGAGGCAGCCAACGGGCCGACCACGCCGGGTGCGGATGCCGTGCTCCACAAGAAGGGCGTCATGGTGCTGCCCGACATCCTGGCCAACGCCGGCGGAGTGACCGTGTCTTACTTCGAATGGGTGCAGGACCTGCAGGAACTCTTCTGGGACGAGAACGACGTGAATCGCCGGCTGGAGAAGATCATGGTGCGCGCTTTCGAGGACGTCCACAAAACAGCTCAGAAGTACAGGGCGGACATGCGCACGGGGGCATACATCCTGGCGATTGACCGAGTCGCCATGGCGACCAAGTGGCGCGGGATCTGGCCGTAGGGCGGGTTGCAGGCTTCGGGCTGCAGGCTGCGGGGCTGGAGACCTCTACGGCGTTCCGTACAGGCGCTTGTACACCGTGGCGTTGCGCAAGATGGCCTGCACGTACTCGCGGGTCTCGCTGAACGGTATGGACTCTACAAATTCGGTCGCGTCGCGATATTTCCCGTTGGCCAGCCAGCTCTCGACGCGATCGCTCCCCGCGTTATAGGCCGCGAGCGCGTATTCCACGTGCCCGTTGAAATGGTCCACCAGCTCGCGGAAGTAACGCGTTCCCAGTTGCAGGTTGAAATTGGGCACCAGCAACTGCTGGTTGGAGAATCCGTGCACCTTCATCGAGCGGGCCAGCTTGCGCCCGGTGCTGGGCAGCACCTGCATGAGACCAAAGGCATTGGCGTGCGAGATGGCCTCCGGGTTGAATTCCGACTCCTGGCGGATCAGAGAAGCCACCAGGAAGGGATCCAGACCGTTCGTCGACGAGTATTTCTTCACGTCCGCCCACCACGGACGCGGGAACAGGTCCTCCCAGTAGGGACGCGGCAATGCTTCCAGATCCATGGCAAAGTACGACGGCACAGCGCGTTTCAGCACCTGCAAGGCGCGGTAATACTGGCCATTGTCACGATACAGACGCGCCATTTCCGCGGTTGCCCAGGACGCTCCGCCTTCGTCGGAAGCCATTTTCAGCTCACGAATAGCGAATTCGGTGAGCCCGCCGTTCTGCAGCAATTGCGCTTTCTGCGCCCGCAGATCGTCGGCCGACGGCTCGACGCGGGTGTAGGCCGACGTAAAGCGGATCGGCGGAATTTTTTCCAACACGGGATCGGGATCGGACGCCGCCGTGCGCCTCAGGTCCTGTAACCGCTGCCGCGCCAGCTCGGCGTAGTAATAATTGCGGAAGCGTTGCGAGAGCTTTTGGTAATAGATGCGAGCCTTAGGCGGATCCTGCTCCTCCTCGGCCAATCGTGCGCGCCAGTAGACCGCGGCCGGAACTTGCTGCGACGCCGGATAGCGCGCGATCTGCTCTTCGAACCCCCGGCGCGCGGTGTCGGCGCGTCCCTGGCGGAGGTTGAGCCACGCTACCTTCCAGTGCGCGTAAGGCGCGAGCTTGCCCTGCGGAAAACGCTCCACGATTTCGCGATAGCAATCAATGGCGCGATCGTAGTCGTTGCGCAGCAGGAACATGTTGCCGGCGCTGAGCAGCGCTTGCTCCAGCCAAACGCTGGAGGGCGCGGCCTGCCGGACTTGCGCCAGCGTGCTGAGAAAGAGGTCATCATCACCGGCGGTGCGCGCCATCTCGGCGAGATAGTAAAGCCGCTCGCCGTTCAGATCGCCGGGTGGCAGCGACATGGATGCGAGCATATGCCGGGCTTGGCGATCGTCACCGCTGTGGTGCATGACGCCGGCGAGCGCGACCTGCACCACGGGGCGGTCTTCCGGCGAAGCCAACTGCGACAGCGCTTGATATTCCGGCACCGCTTCGCGATAGCGCCGCGCCAGCGCGAACTGGTCGGCACGCGTCTTCTGCAGCGCGTAGGTGGCGCCCAGGCCGCCGGACGTACCCAGCAGCTTGCCGGCATCATCGGCTTCGGAGGCCAGCGGGGCAGAGAAGTAAATGTGGCGCAGCACGTCGGCGCCGCGCGCGTTATCACCGGCGCGAAGCAGCGCGCGCCCATAGGCGAATTCCAAGTCCGAGCGATATGGACGGCGGTACTTTTCCAGCAGCGCCGCCGCCCGCGCCGGATCGCCGGATGTCACCAGGGCGTTGGCGTAGGCAACGGCGGCGTCACGCGCGAAAATCGAGTCGGGATACTTGGCGGCGAAATCGCGCAGCGTGAGGATCGCCAGGTCAGTTTGCGCCGTTGCCTGATAGGAAGATCCGAGAAAGTACGTCGTGTAGTCGGCGAGGTCGCCGGCGCGCGCCTGCGCCAGCTTGAGCGGTGCAACGGCTTTCGCCGGCTCGTGATCGAGAATGTGCGCGTAGGCCAGCGCCAGGTTGGCAAGCACGCCGGCGTCGTCGTGCGCGTGCCTGCGGGCGTAGACCTCGACTCCTGCGTACGCCGCCCGGCTGCGGTCTTCGAGCAGTTGGCGCGCCATCGGCTTCAACTCTGCCGATGCGACAAACGCGCGATGAATGCGCCGAATGCGCCGCGGGCTGACCGTCTTCTTGCGTTTCTTGGACTTGCTCCGCGCCGATGAGGCGTTCTTCTTGGAAGATGTGGACGTTGGGAAAGCCAAAGCAGAGGTGGCGAGGGCCAAGGTGAGGGCGAGAGCTATCAGGGACCGGATGCGCACGACAGCTTCAGTTTACCCCGAAAATCCACTGCCGAGCAGTGCAGGATCATCATTCGCCAAGATGTGGATCAATTCCTGGGTGAAATAATTCCCGCTGGCGGCGACAGTTGAGCCGTAACGTCTGTCGTAAGTGGCACGGCTTTTGTCGATGTCGTCCTTCAGGCGGGCATACAGATCCTGGTGCGCGCGCCCCTCCGCCACCTTGGCTTGGTTGTAAAGTTTGATTTCATCCACCAGGAGCTTGGCGAAGCGCCGGGCTTTCTTGTGGACCTCTTCTTCTTCCTGCGACGAGGGCGCGGGCGCGGCGGCCGCCACGGAAGCAGGAGCGGTGACGGCGGCAGCGGCCACGGATGCCGCCGAAAAGCCGGGCGTGGGCGGCTCAACTTGCTGCGCTTGAGGTTCTTGCTGGGGAGCGGCTTCGTCGTGGTGGGCGGGAGGTTCAACGTAACGCGGGATTTTATCGCTGTCGGGCACAGTCTCGGCGACGGGCGTACCGGCCTTGCGGGTGGCAACGACTTCCAGCCACAGTCCGCAAAAACGTACCAGGCATTCGAGGGCGGAAGGATCGAGGCCGCCGCCGGGTTGGGTTCCGGCATCGGCATAGACGAGGGCGGCGACTTTGTCGCGCAGCATCAGGGGAAGCACCACGGCGTTGGTTCCGTCGGCCGGGGCGCCAAACAGGGAAACAAAACGCGGATCGAACTCCGCCGCCGACGCGGTCGCGGGAACACGGTCGCGGTAGGCGCGCGCGGCCAGGCCGTGGTTCAGATCAATGGTGAGCGCCTTGAGTTGATCACGGGATTCGAGGCCGGTAGCGCGCCAGCCGGTGGCAACGCCGCCGCGAATGACGAACAGGGCCGCGCGCTTGGCGAACTTCGAGGCTCCTTCCAACAAGGAACTTAGGATGTCGGTCTGGGTCACGGAATCGAGCACGGAGTTCGCGGCAGCATTCAGCAAGTCGGTGGGCGCACCGCCCGGGGGCGATGCCGGCGGCGCGTCCTGCCTTGGCATCGCCGCGGCAAGCTGCTCGCAGGCATGGTCGATGAGTTCGTCTTTGAGGGCAGTGACGTGCGTGGCCAGACTGACACTGACCACACGCTCGATGATCTCCCGAATGTGATTGGAATCGTCCATGAACCCTTTCCCTGGATGCGGCGCGGACTGCCGCGATTATATGAACTGAAAATCCAGTGTCAATGCGCGACAGCGGAATTTCCCCTTTGCCGCTCCGCGAGGGCACCGCGCGCCGCGATACGAAAATCGGCGGGAGCGGCAAAAGATGGATGTGCGCCGCCAGGCAAACCGGTAGAATAGATTTTCTTGATCCGGGGCATCATAAATTCTTGAATCGGGAAGCTGATGGGAGCCATCCAAAAAGTGAACGAGCCGGTCATTGATGAGCTGAAACTGGTGCGTGCCGCCAAGACGGGCGACATCAGCGCCTTCGAGCAGTTGGTGCATCGTTACGACCGGAATGTCTTTCGCATTGCTCAGCACATCACGCAAAATCGCGAAGATGCGGAAGACGTGGTGCAGGATGCGTTCCTGAAGGCGTACGAGAACCTCAAGAACTTTCAGGAGCAATCCAAGTTTTACACCTGGCTGGTGCGGATCGCGGTGAACGAAGCGCTGATGCGCCTGCGCCGCCGCCGGCCAGAACGCATGGTGTCCCTCGACGAGGAGGTCAAGACCGACGAGGACAGCATGCCGCGGGAGGTCGCGGACTGGAGCCCCAACCCGGAGCAGTTATACACGCAGTCGGAGTTGCGGGACATCTTGACCAAGACCATCCAGGGACTGCCTTCCAGCTTCCGCACGGTGTTCGTACTGCGCGACGTGGAGGGGTTGTCGACGGAAGAGACGGCGGAGGCGCTGGATTTGAGCATTCCTGCCGTGAAATCTCGGTTGCTGCGGGCACGCTTGCAGTTGCGCGAGAGGCTGAATAAGTACTTTAAGAAGCGCAAGAGCGGAGACAGGAAAACGTGAATTGCTCTGATTTCCTGAAAGAGCTAACCGACTACTTGGACGAAAGCCTGGACGCGCGAACACGGGCCGAGTTGGAAGAACATCTGCAGTGGTGCCACAACTGCTTCGTCATCTGCAATACCACCAAGAAGACCATCGAGATCTACCGCGATTCCCAGCTCTACGAACTGCCCGACGACCTGCGCACCCGGTTGCACACCGCCATCATGACCAAGTGCGAGCAGAAAAAACTCTAGGGACGAGCCCCAGAGTTTTCCACCGACACCATTTTTCTATTCCCAAATTCAACAATCCAAAGCGGTTACAAAACCGATGCAGGATGCTTTCCTGGCGAATCTTTTCCGACTATGCTGTGTCTAATTAAGCGGATGGAAGAAAGCATGTTTGTCGGACCAGCGGGGCCCGCTGTGAAGGGTAGGTCCATGATTAAAGACGTGTTGGAAATCCTTATCGGCTGCTCGCACAAGCACTATAGCTTTCCCATGACGGCCAAGCCCGGTCAGCGCCGCAGCGAGGCGGCCTCCGTGACCGGCACCTATGTGGTTTGCCTGGATTGCGGCAAGGAATTCGCCTACGACTGGCAGGAGATGAGGCTCGTCTCCGCCCGCCAGAAGGGCGGCGCACTGACTGAAGCGGCCGAGCCGTTCGCCAAGTCTGCCTGAGCGGCAGCGCTTCCTGGGTCAGGGGGAGAACCCTACTCTAAACCGCGGCGCCTGAGGAACTCTCCGCTTCGGCCAGCAGTTCGTTGAGCAGAGCGAGGGCGTCGCTGCGGGTAACGATGCCCACCAGTTTTCCGCTTTCTACCACCGGCAGGGCGCCGATTTTCTTGGTGTAGAGCAGCGAGACCACCTCGCGCATAGTGGTTTGCGGCGTGACCGTGATGGGATTGGCGGTCATGGCGCGCGTGATCGGCGTCATTTCAAACACGGCGTTGTACTCTTCCGGCGTGATGTGACCCAGCAGGGAGGGCGCCATCTGTGCCACGTCGCGGTCGGTAACGATGCCTACCACCGTGCCCTCGGCGTCAATGACGGGTACGTGGCGCTTGCCGCTGCGGCGGATCAGCAGCGCGGCCTCGAGCAGGTGGAGGTCATCGCGCAGGCTGCTCACCTGTGTGGTCATGTAGTCGCGCACAAGCATGGCCAGTCCTTTCGGCCCCGGAGCGGGCCCGGACGGGATGTCTGGATAGCGGCAAATTCTAGCATCGCCATGGCCCTTCACAAATCACACTCTGCCTGTGAAACCGCCCAGCGAAAGGAAAAACCGGCAGCTTGCGCCGCCGGTTTTTGCCAAGACCGAAGCTTGAAACTGCTTTAGTCGTTATCTCTCCGCTTCAGCGTCGGACGATCATCATCGTTGTTCCCGCCGTCGGTTTTCTTGCTGTTGTCGGCCGTGGTGCGGCGCAGCGTGGGACGGCCTTCCTTGTCCTCGGGTCCACTGAGCTTGCGGCGGTTCTCGATGGCCGCCAGACGGGTTTTCACGTCGTCGAATTCCGAGGTGTTGATGATGTATTGATCGCGGGCCGGCAGCACCTTGGCAATCTCTTCCTGGCTCTTGGTGATGCGGTCCGGCGTCTGCGGATGGGTGGCGAAGGCCTTGGCCAGCGATCCCGGTTTCTTCTTCTCCTTGGCTTGCACCTTCTCGAAGAAGGAAATGAAGGCCTGCGGATCGTAGCCCGATTTGTACATATATTCCAGCCCAAGGTAATCGGCCTCGGCCTCGAAGCCGCGGCTGAAGCTCAGGAAGGTCAGCGGCAATCCGATGCCCGCCGCGGAGCGGATGGCGTACCCCAGCCCGCCGCCGACAAAGATCAGTGGGATGCTGGCGATATTGGCGAACTGCGCGCGCGTCATCTGGCGCGTAGCGTGGCGCGCCGCGACGTGCGCGATCTCATGCGCCATCACGCCCGCCAGTTCGGCCTCGTCATCGGCCGCCAGGATCAGCCCGGAGTTAACGTAGAAGAAGCCGCCGGGGAGAGCGAAGGCGTTGATCTCATCGGAATCGACAACCTTGATGGTGAAGGGCACGCGCGCGTCGGAGTTGCGCACCAGGTTCTGCCCGATGCGATTGACATACTCGGTCACCACCGGATCCTGTACCAGCTTCACGCTGGCCTCGACTTGGGCAGCGAACTCCTTGCCCATCGCGATCTCTTTTTCCAGCGAGTACCAATTGCCCAGCCCCTTGCCGCCGCCGATTTTGCGGTTGCCGATGGCGTCAATATCGTTCTTGCCGCCGTCGTGCGTCTCTTTGGGTGGATTGGCAACCTGCGGGACCAGTGTGTCGGTCTGCGCCGCCGGTTTCTGCGCGTCGGCCGGCGCAGCGCCGGTGGTTTGCGGCGTACCGGTGACCGGCGGAGTTCCAGTCGGATTGGGATTGTTCTGGGAATCGCTCTGCGCAAACGTGCACGGCGCCAGGGTAGCCAGCATTAACGCGACCGCGAGGGTGGAGGCGCGAAACTTCATGGTGCACATCCTTTGTTGGTTGCCGACCAACTGGTTAATTACATTATACAGCCGAAACTGGGGCATTCGGGCACCGGCACGGGCCGAACGCCGCCCCCGCTACTGACTTGGATGAACATTCGGCGATGCGGGAAACATGTAATTCGGCGGCAGGCAGCGACGCGACGGGCCATGCCCCCGCCTCATGTGTCAACCCAATGCCCGGCAACAAGTCTCGCCGCCAGGGATGAAATCGTATATAAGCGGAAGAGTGTGAACGGGCGAAGAGAGTCTCAGTTTGAGTCAAACGCCTGACTATCGGCTGCGCCTGAAACTGAAACTCGAGAACGGCGTTAGGTGGCGCGCAAATTCTCCGTGCGCTCGGAAGGCTCCAGTTCCGGCTGCGCATGCAGAGTAAGGATCTCAATCTTGGTGGCGCGCCACTCGCCATCTTTGTCCTGCTGCGCGGTGACTCGCACCTCGGCCCCGCTGACAATGGACATTGCCGGCAGCTTCTGGCGCTCGCCTGCCGGAACCGAGTCGGAGTACATCACATCAGCGCGGCCGATCCCCACCCGCCGCGTCTGCCCGCCGCTCTTCAGGTACATCCATCCGGGCGTGATGTCGGGGCCGTGAATCACCACGCCGCGAAATGTTCCCGGCGTGTCAGCCCAAAGGAATGCGGCGGATATCAGCAGAATCGCCGCGACGATCGGCAGTGCCATCTTGCGCATGGCAAATTCGATGCCGGAGCGGGTAGGCTGGGTTACTAAAAAAAAGCTTTCAGCTATCAGCTGTCGACCACCGTCACCTCGCCGGCAAGGCCTCGCCACCCAAGGCCGGATGGCGCGACAGAATGTCACCAGTCAGCACAATCAGCAGCCTGTCGTAGCCGATACCTGACGGCTGAAAGCCGATAGCTTCAATCGTAGTATTCCAGCCCCAAATGCGTGATCAGCGACTCGCCCTTGAGGTGCCGCAGGGTGTTCTTCAGCTTCATGAGCTGAATGAACAGATCGTGCTCGGGATAAAGCCCCGGCGCGGTCATGGGCGACTTGAAGTAGAAGCTCAGCCACTCCTGGATGCCCAGCCCGCGCAACTGGCTGCTGCGCAGCGCCAGGTCGAGGAACAGCACCAGGTCGAGCACTATGGGCGCCGCCAAGATGGAATCGCGGCACAGGAAGTCCACCTTGATCTGCATCGGGTAGCCGAGCCAGCCGAAGATATCAATGTTGTCCCAGCCTTCCTTGTTGTCGCCGCGCGGCGGGTAGTAGTTGATCCGCACCTTGTGGCAGATGTTCCCGTAGAGCTGCGGATACAGGTCCGGCTGCAGGATGTGCTCCAGTACCGAGAGCTTGGATTCTTCCTTGGTCTTGAATGAGCCGGGATCGTCCAGCACTTCGCCGTCGCGATTGCCGAGGATGTTGGTCGAGAACCAGCCGCTCAGCCCGATCATGCGCGCCTTGAAGCCGGGCGCCAGGATGGTCTTCAGCAGCGTCTGCCCGGTCTTGTAATCCTTGCCGCAGATGGGCGCCTGGTTGCGCCGCGAGAGCTCGTGCATGGCGGGGAGGTCCACCGTGAGATTGGGCGCGCCGTTGGCGAAAGGCACCCCCTCCGACAACGCGGCGTAGGCGTAGATCATCGAGGGGGCAATGTTCTCATCGTTCTGCATCAGGCCTTTTTCAAACGCCTTCACCGACTGGTGTACCGCCGCCGGTTGCAGGAAGGTTTCGGTGGAGCCGCACCAGATCATGACCAGCCGGGACGCGCCCGACGTTTTCCTGAACTCGCGGATATCTTCCCTGACCTGTTCGGCGAGATCCATCTTCGTCTTGCCCTTTTTCACATTGGGCCCGTCGAGCCTCTTCACATAATCACGGTCAAACACCGCCGGGCGTGGCTTGATCTGCGACAGAAACGGCTTGATGTTATCGAGCAGGTCGCGCTCCAGCACGCCAGCCTTACGCGCCGCGGCGTACATGTCGTCTTCGAAGGGGTCCCAGCCGGTAAATACCAAGTCGTCGATGTCGGCCAGCGGCACGAATTCTTGAATACACGGAGAACGTCCGTCGGTGCGCTTGCCCAGCCGGATGGTGCCCATCTGGGTGAGCGACCCGATCGGCTGCGCCAGTCCACGGCGCACCGATTCCACGCCCGCCACAAACGTGGTTGCCACCGCCCCCATGCCCGGAATCATCACCCCCAGCTTCCCTTTTGCCGGCGCGATCTCGCCGGAGGCCGCTCCCGCCGCCGGCTTGCTGGACGCCTGCCGCGGTGCTGCCACCGTCCTGCTTGCTTGCTTCTTCTTTATCGCCATTATCACTTCCACAAATCAGAATGACCTCAAAACCGCTTATCTTCTCGTATCGCGAGCCGTTTGGCAATTACACTGGCTTTCCAGTCGTGGTTGGGCTCCCGCTGACATTGGCGCGGATCGTGTCAAGTCTTCCAGGAATAGGGAAAGACGCGTGATTATGTCGACTGGCAACTCCGTGCGAAGGGACGTGAACAATGCGCATGGCTTTAGCGGTAACGTCAACTCTCCTCCTGATTGGCAGCAGCATGTTGGCGCAAGATCGCTCCCACGCGCGCTCCATGGTCATCAGCCCTTACGGCATCGTTGCCACCAGTTATGCGCAAGCCTCGCAGGCGGGGGCGCAGTTGCTGGTCCGCGGCGGCTCCGCAGCGGATGCCGCCATCGCCGCCAATGCCCTGCTCGGTGTTGCCGAGCCCATGATGAACGGCATGGGAGGCGACTTGTTCCTCCTCTATTGGGAAGCCAAAACCGGCAAGCTATACGGTCTAAATGCCAGCGGATGGGCGCCCCAAGGCCTGACGCTCGAGCACCTGCGATCCAAAGGCGACACGGCAATGCCACGATCCGGAATTGATGCCGTCACGGTGCCCGGCGCGGTCGACGGGTGGGACAAGTTCCATCAACGTTTCGGCCGGTTGGCATGGAAGGAGCTGTTTCAGCCCGCGATTTTCTATGCCGAGCAGGGCGTCGCGATCCCCGAAATCATTCATGACTACTGGAACGGGTCAGCGCATGCGCTGGTTCAGGATGCCGAGAGCCAGCGCGTCTTCCTGCCGGGCGGCAACGCCCCCGCCGTAGGTCAGGTTTTCCGCAATCCCGATGTGGCCAAGGCCCTGCGCCTCGTTGCCGATCAGGGGCCGCAGGCTTTTTATCGCGGCGAGATTGCGCAAGCTATTCTGGGCACCTCGAAACAGTTCGGCGGCACCATGTCGGCGGAGGATCTGGCGCAATTCTCGGCGGAGTGGGTGGAGCCGATTTCCACCACCTATCGCGACTGGACCGTCTACGAGCTTCCCCCCAACGGCCAAGGCATGGCGGCGCTGGAAATGCTGAACCTGATGGAAACGGCCGCGGCCTCTGCTGGCGGTCCAAGTAGCGTCACCGAACTGCACAAAAAGATCGAAGCTATGAAGCTGGCCTACGCCGATCTGGCGCGTTACAACGCCGATCTCCGCTTCGCCAAGGTGCCGGTGGAGGGGCTGCTTTCCAAGGAATATGCCAAACAACGGGCGAAGCTGATCGATGGCCAGCGGGCCAGTTGCGAAACCCAGCCCGGAACGCCGCCCAGCAGCGAGACCACCTATCTTTCCGTAGTGGATGCGGAGGGAAACATCGCGTCGCTGATTCAAAGCAATTACGCAGAATTTGGCTCGGGAATCACCGTGCGCGGCATGGGGTTCGTGCTGCAAAATCGTGGAGCGCTGTTTTCCTTCAATCCCACCCATTCCAACGCGCTGGCGCCGCACAAGCGCCCCTTCCACACCATTATTCCGGCGTTCATGCAGCGGGGATCGGAGCACATCGGGTTCGGCATTATGGGCGGCGCCAACCAACCGCTGGCCCACGCGCAATTTGTTTCCAACATCGTGGACTACGGCATGAACATCCAGGCAGCCATGGAGAGTCCGCGTTTTACGGTCAGTCCCGCCGGCGGCTGCCATATCCTGATCGAATCGCGGGTGAAGCCGGAGGTTCTGCAAAAGCTGTCGGCCAAGGGCCATATCCTGGAGGTCCGCAAGGAGTACTCCACGCGGATGGGCCGAGGCCAGGCGGTGTTGCACGACTCCAGCACCGGCATCAACTACGGCGCCTCGGACGCGCGCGCCGACGGCTCCGCCGAACCCCAGCCCCCGCCGATCAAGTGGTAGGAATTGTGCCTGACGCATCCGCAAGACTCGCCCTTATCACCGGCACCTCCAGCGGCATCGGACTGCTGACCGTGGTCACGCTCGCTCGCCGCGGCTGCCGTGTCGTCGCCACCATGCGCGACCTCAAGCGCCGCTCGCTCCTGGACGAGGCTGCTCAGAACGCGGGTGTCGCTGACCGCATCGAGGTCCGCGCCCTCGACATCTCCGACTTCGACTCTATTCGGCGCGTCGTCAGCGAAATCCTCCGCGACCATGGGCGCATTGACGTGCTGGTGAATAACGCCGGATTCGCCTTCGCCGGCTTCGCCGAAGACATTCGGCTTGCCGAGCTTCGCCAGCAGATGGACACCAACTTCTTCGGCCATGTCTCGGTGACGCAGGCGGTACTGCCTGCCATGCGCGCGCAGCGCTCGGGGCACATCATCATGGTGTCGTCGGAGACTGGGCGGATGGGGTCGCCGGGCCTGAGCAGCTATTCCGCCTCGAAGTTTGCGCTCGAGGGCTGGAGCGAAACCCTGCGCCTGGAAACCGGCGCGCTAGGGATCAAGGTCGTGCTGGTAGAACCGGGAGCATTTAAGACCGACATCTGGGACCGCAACGCGCGGCTGAATGAAGTGCTCTTGGCCGGCAAATCTCCCAATCAGGAGCGCGGACGAAAGCTGAAAGAATGGGCGGTCAGCACTCCGAAAGCGGACCCGCAAGTGGTGGCGGACCTGATCGCGCGCATTGCTGAGGATCCGAATCCCCGCCTGCGCTACATGATCGGCCGCGATGCGTTCATGCGCTGGTGGCTGTGCAAATTACTTCCGTGGAAGTGGTACGAGAAACTCGTGCTGCGAAAAGTCGGGCTGGGCTGAAATCCCGAGCACGGATTTTGCACGGATGGCCACGGAACAGAAGCAAGAAAGAGGGAACATCGAAGCAGTGATAATCCGCCGGAATGCGGTTCATCACGATGCGATCTCGGCCGTGGCATGAATCGCATCGGCGAGGTTCTCTTCCAGCAGCAGCGACTTGCCGCATTCGCCGCGCCGGTAGCGCACCTTTACTGCCCGGTCTTTCAGCGAATCCACAAACGCCGCAGCCGACACGGCATCGGGGAATGCGCGCCGGTAATACCCCGCGTAGTACTGCCCGCCGACGACGTAGGAATACGCCAAGTCCGCTACGAAGTAGCGGTTCGTCCCAGTGTTGGGCTGGCGCCACTCGGCCCGCTCCACGCGGCCTTCGGCCACTAGCCACTGCCGCGCCGCGCGCCGCCGCAGCCACTGCCAGCCGCGCTCAGCCATGACGGCGAGAAAGATCGCCAGGACGAAAATGCCGGACTGCTGGACCTGCGGTGTCACCGCCCGCTCCCGATTACGGCATCTCAGAATACGCGGGAGCCGCACACGACGCTGTGACCGAGGTCACAGGGGTGATGGCAATAGCTGGCTCCGCATATACTCGCCGCATCGGAGCACGACCATGCGTCTCGCTTTAGTCGCCGTCATTCTTCTTGCATTTGCCTCCGCGGCCGCGCCGCAAGCGCGTCGATCGCGCCCTGCCGCCAAGCCGGCTCAGAACGACCCCGCGCAAGACCGGAAGGCGATCGAGGAGTTGCACCAGCGCGACATCGCCGCCAACCTCGCCTTCGACGTGGACAAACTGGTGGCTCTGTGGGATGACAACATCGTTGCCATGCCGCCAAACTCCGCGCCGCTGGTGGGGATCGATGCCAATCGCGCCTACCTGATGAAGAATCGCGGCCAACTGGCCGACGTGGACATCCTTTCCTACGAGGAGCAGTGGGACGAGGTCCGCGTGCTGGGCGACTACGCTATCGAATACGGCAGCATCAGGTCGCGCATCCGCCCGCAGGAGATGAAACAGGAGACGGCGCTCGCCTTCAACGTCATGCGCGTGCTGAAGCGCCAGCCGGAGGGCGACTGGAAGATCTTCCGCGCCATTTGGAACGACCGCGCGCCGGCAGAGAGCCCCACTCAGCCGCCGAAGTGACTGACCGAGGAGATTCGTCGCAGAGGACGCGGAGGATTTTCTTTGGCAGCTATTCTGCAAAGCTACTTGCGCAACTTGAGCGAGACCGCTCGCGCGTGGTTCTCCAATGCTTCGTTGTTTCCTCTGCGCCCTCTGCGTCAAGACTCAGGGGTTTCCGCTGCACGGATGCGGTGCTGCCAGCGCGACCACACAAACCACACCGCGCCGATCACGATCACGGCGAGGATCACGGCGTCGAAGCGGTGGAACCAAGTTTTCAGCCGCGGATCAGTTTCCCATTTCTCGCCCAGCAGGCGGCCGACATAGGCCAGCATGAGACACCAGGGAAACGATCCCACAAAGGTATAGAGGTGGAAGCGCAGCCGTGGCATGCGCGCGATCCCCGCGGGCAGCGCAATGAAGGTCCGCACCACCGGCAGCAGGCGGCTGATGAACACGGCGCCGCTTCCATAGCGTTGGAAAAAGCGATCCGCCCAGTCGAGTTCCTTGTGGCTGAGCAGGATGCAGGCGCCGTATTTCACCACCAGCGGACGGCCGCCGTAGTAGCCGATCTCGTAGGCGAGCACCGATCCCAGGTTGCAGCCGAGGGCGCCGAACAGCGCCACCAGGAAGAGCGTGAAGGGCTCGCGTCCGTATTGCGCGGCGATGGAGTGAATCGTCAGCGCGCCGGAGAACGGCATGATGACTTCCGAGGGCAGCGGAATGCACGCCGACTCGATGCCCATCAGCAGCACGATGCCGGGATATCCCATGCGCGAGATGACGGAAATGATGAAGGCGCTGAGCGCCGCGATGAGGTTAGCAATCATGCGGTGGGGTCACGAGCGGCGACCTAGAAATCCTGCGCTTCCTGGGTGAACGTGTAACCGGGCAGGGTTGCGCTGTCGCTGGTCTTCTGTACCTTGACGCGCACGGTGTCGGTACTGGCGGCGGCGGCGTTGGCGACGCGGAGAATCGCGTACTGGGTGAACACCTCGCTGTACACCTTGGTGACCAGGTAGTTTTGCGACGTTTGATCGTTGCGCCAGACCTGCCCGAGCTGGATGGATTTCACGGCCATACGCGAAAACTCTACTCAGCACGCTGGGCGGCGTCAACCGGCAGCTTGCCTTCCAACAACTCGCCGAGCTTGGCCGCGGGCACACGCACGCCGACGATGAATTGCCCGAACAAGGCGTAGACAGCGCTAACCTCATCGAAGCGCATCTCGTAAATCAGCTTCTTGAACACCAGCGGGTCGTCGGCGAACAAATCCACGCCCCACTCCCAGTCGTCGAAGCCGATGGAGCCGGTGATGATCTGGCGCACGGTTCCGGCGTAGCGCCGTCCGATTTTGCCGTGCTCCTCCATCTGCCGCTGGCGTTCTTCGATGGGCAGTGTGTACCAGTTCTTGTCCTCGCCGCGTCGGCGGTCCATGGGATAGAAACAGACATAGCGCGCGGGCGGAACGTCGGGCCAGAGGCGTGGCTTCATGGCTTCTCTCTGGCGCTCCATCGCCTCCGCGATTTCCCGGTTCCACTCCGGTGATTGGGGTTCGATGCCGCGGTCGCGCAGCGCGCGGAACAGCTTCACCGACGACTCGTACAGGCCCAACTCGATCACCGACAGATATGACTTCGTTACTTCGAGGTAGTCCGACAGCGCGGTGCTCGCCAGCTCGAGCTCGATCTGCTTGAGCTCGTCGAAGCTCCTGCGGAAGTGCACCAACAGCAGGTCGCCCTTGTGTCCGAGCACGGAATACAGTGCGCTTTGGCCGGATTCCAGCCGGGCCAATACGGGCGCGGCTTCGGCGATGATCCTGGCGCGCTCGGTGGACGCCAATTTCCGCCACTCCGGCCAGCGAAAACGCGCCATCTGGTGAAGCACGCTGGCGCCCTCGACGGTCAGCGGTACGGGAAACAATTCGCCCGGCACGGTTTGCAGGCGAGCCTCGCCACGAGAAACCATCCTCTTCCCCCGAAACAAATTTGCCCGGTGATGCCGCCATCCATTCTACTCGTGGGAGTTGCATTGTGCGCACTGGTGATGTGTACGCGCGCCCGCGAGCATCTGTTAGTATCACCGGCTTGGCCACGGAGAGGAAAGTCCATGCCCGAACGCACGCAGCGAGCAACAGAGCGCCGGCAGATGGTCAGCTTCACCTTCTACAAGGTCCAGCCGGAGTGGCGGCGCCTGCCGGCGGGGGAAAAGGCGGAGCACCGCCGCGAGTTCGCCGCCGTGGTCGGCAAGTGGCGGGAGAGCGAGCAGATGAAGGCGCTCACGTATTCGCTGTCGGGGCTGCGCGCCAACGCCGACATGATGCTGTGGCGCATCTGCTACTCGCTGGAATGCCTGCAGCAGATGCAGGCTGAACTGATGCGCACGCACTTGGGCGGGTATCTCGTGACGCCGCATGCGTACCTTGCCATGACGCGGCGCTCGCAGTACAGGATCGGACATGGCCGCGAAGACGAAAACACCATCGCGTGCGGCAATTATCGCTACGCGTCGGTGCTGCCGTTCGTGAAGACGCGCGCCTGGTACCAGTTGCCGTTCGAGGAGCGGCAGCGCGTCGTCAACGAGTACATCGACGTGATCGCCGAGTTTCCGCGCGTGCGCATGAACACGCTGTACTCTTTCGGTATTGACGACCAGGAGTTCGTGCTGGTTTTTGAGAGCGATTATCCCGGCGACATCATTGACTTGAAAATGCGCCTGCGCGAAACCGAGAACGCAACTTATATCCAGCAGGATTCGCCCGTGTTTACCGGCGTGCAGTGTACCACCGACGAGATGCTGGAGCGTCTGGGCTGATGGCGCGCGGCGTCATTCCCCGACAACCGTCCAAGAGCGGACGCCATGAGGGCCGCAGGGCGCCAGTGCGCGGCACGTCGCCGCCGCAGAAACAGCCGCCGTCGCGCGTGAAGCCCGCGGTGAAGCGGGAGGGTAAGGCGAAGCGGCCGTCGGCGGCCGTCGGCGGGAAACGGGGATACGACCCCCGGACGCCGGAGCGCGTGCAGGAAATTCTGCAGCGGCTCGATGCGACATATCCCGGCGCCACCTGCGCGCTTCACCACAACAACGCGTGGGAGCTGCTGGTCGCGACCATTCTCTCGGCGCAGTGTACGGACGAGCGCGTGAACAAAACTACGCCGGAACTGTTCCGCAAATATCCGACGGTGCAGGCATTCGCCGCCCTGCAACCGGAACAACTGGAGCCCGACATTCGCTCCACGGGATTTTTCCGCAACAAATCGAAATCGGTGGTCGGCGCGGCGAAAATGATTGTCAGCGATTTCGGCGGCCAAGTGCCGTCGCAGATGGAGCAGTTGCTCTCCCTGCCCGGCGTCGCGCGCAAGACGGCCAACGTTCTGCTCGGCACATGGTTCCACAAGAACGAAGGCGTAGTGGTGGACACGCACGTGTACCGCATCTCGCGGCGCCTGGAACTCACCACGAACACCGACCCCAACAAGGTCGAGCAGGACCTGGTGCGCATCATCCCGCGCGAGCGCTGGACCAGCTTCAGCCACCAAGTGATCTGGCACGGGCGCAAGCTGTGCATGGCGCGCTCGCCCAAGTGCGTGGATTGTCCGCTGGAGACGATCTGCCACGCCGCCGACAAGACCTGGAGTACGGTAGACATCCACCAGAACGCGAAGCCCTAGCTACCGCTCAGAGCAGCTCGAAAGCAGACTTTCGGGGTCGGTGGTGAGCTGTTCGTGGTAGTTGCTTCCGATTGGGGCGCAAATCGGGAACAATCGCCAAGGTGTCGGGAATGGCCACATCTCCAGTTTGCCACAATACGGCGAAGTGGAGCACAGTCGATAGACTCCGGCGACTTTGAAGCGGAACGCGTTGACTTGGAATCGCCGGCAACATACGATTCGCTCCATTATGCAGTCTTTACCAGCATCCCTCATCTCGCGGATGTTGGGCCATTATCGGATTCTTGAGCAGATCGGCGCCGGCGGCATGGGCGTCGTATATCGAGCGCGCGACGAGCGCCTGGAACGCGACGTCGCGGTCAAGGTTTTGCCGCCGGGTACGCTGGCCGATGAATCTGCACGCAAACGCTTTCGCAAGGAAGCTCTCGCCTTATCCCGCCTGAATCATCCCAACATAGCCACCGTGCATGACTTCGACAGCGAGGCGGGCATTGATTTCCTGGTGACGGAACTGGTTCCCGGCATGACCCTTGACGAGAAGCTCAGGGCAGGGGCGCTGCCGGAGCAGGAGGTGGTCCGGATCGGCATGCAGATGGCCGATGGCCTGGTGGCAGCGCACCGCGAGGGGGTGATCCATCGCGACCTGAAGCCGGGAAACCTGCGACTGACGCCCGAGGGGCGGCTGAAGATTCTGGATTTCGGGCTGGCCAAGCGCGTGGACCCGGTGGATCAGGGAACCATTACGCAAAGTATCGCCGAGGCGGGCGGAGCAGGCGGCACGCTGCCCTACATGGCTCCGGAACAGCTTAAAGGCGAGAAGGAGGACACGCGCTCGGACCTGTGGGCGGCGGGCGTGGTGCTTTATGAAATGGCTACCGGGCGACGCCCCTTTGAGGGCAAAACGACGATCGCGCTAGCAGACGAGATTGTCCATGCTCCGCCTCCGTCGCCGCAGGGCTTGCAGCCGCGGCTGTCGGCACGCCTGGCGGACATCATTCTGAAGTGTCTGGAAAAGAACGCCGAGAATCGCTACCAGTCGGCGAAAGAGCTACTGGTAGATTTGCGTCGTTTGGCAATGCCGACACCGCTTCCCGCCGCTGCGATTACCCACCTTGGGCACCAGGCACCGCGACATCGGGCATGGGCAACGGCCGCTGTGCTTGGGTCTGTTGCTTTGGCTATGGTGTTGCTGGCCATGTTTCAAGCACGCAAGACAAAGCAGGTTCCAGAGTCCTCAGGCGCGACGTCGGCGAACAGATTGAGTACCGGCGGTGCCGCTTCCGGGTTCACCGAAGCGAACGAGTATTTTGAAAAGGCGATGCTTCTTCTGAAGGCGCAGTACGACTTGAAGCGGGCACGAGAGATGCTGGAACGGGCGCTCCGTATAGACCCGCATTTTGCCGAGGCTCGTGCCTGGTACGGGTTCAGCGACGTCCTAATGGTTGACGGGGGCTCCTCCAACGACAGCAACTGGTTCTACAAAGCCGAGCAAGAAGCGCGACGTGCCTTAGAGGATGATCCCAACTCGGGGCGCGCACACTCGGCCTTGGCGGCTGCCTATCTGCTGCAAGGCCGGAAAGAGCTTGTACCAATGGAGGTAGAGCAGGCGCTAGCCGCCAACCGCGCAGATTTGGATGCCAGGGTCTGGCTGATTAATTATTACCGCTTGAACGGAAACTACTCGCAGGCCGAAGTGGTGGCCAAGCAGGCGCTGGATATGGACCCACTCTTCTTTCCTGCGCGCATGAATTTGGGCGACGCATTCTTCGAACAAGGGAATGTCGACGAAGCCGTCCGCCAATACGAAAAGATTTTTGAAGTCGATTCCCTTAACCACTATGCGATCACCAGGTTGACCCGAGCGTTCATGAGTACCGGCGACCTGCCCAAGGCTCGTCGCATGCTGGATCTAGTGCGATCCACAGAGCGCAAGAACTTCGAGACCCGACTGGCCTGGGCTCTGTTGTTTGCACTTGAGGGCAACAAGGAAGCAGCCACTGAAGAAATGGACTCCGACCTGGAGACCTATGCCCAGATTAGTGTTTGGTCAACACTCCCGGTCGCAGAGTTCTACTCGATTACAGGGGATACACAAAAATCGCTGCAATGGCTCGAGCGGGCAGTTCGCAGTGGCGACGAACGCGTCGAATGGTTCCGGCGCGACTCTCTGTTGAGCAATGTTCGCGAGCATCCCCGTTTTCAGCAGATCGTGGAATCTACCGCCTACCGACAGCAACAGAGGCGACCGCCTGCGCCACTTCCGTAGTTTCGAGTCTGAAGCGGAGCGCGTTGACTTGTTATCACCAGGGACCACTCTAAGATATTGCGGGACTCGACTGAAGATCCGACCCACATAACAATTCACGGAACTGCTCGCAGACGTGAGCTGCAGCAACGATCTACAAGGAAGTCGCGATCGTCGCCACCAGGCTCGGGATGGTGTACTCGCGGGCTTCGATGTCCACCCGCAGCCCATGCTGGCGCATGGTTTCCGACGTCACCGGCCCGATCGAGGCCAGCTTCGTGCCGGTGAGCAACGCGTGGTTGCCCTTCCCCAGCAGGTCGAGGAAATTCTTCACCGTCGAGGAACTTGTAAACGTGATGACGTCGGGTTTTCGGCGCGGGTCGCGCAGCACCTTCGCTAACTCCGTGCGCGAAGATTCGGGCAGCACGGTTTCGTAGGCCTCGATGACGTCCAACCTGGCGCCGGCCTTGATGAGTTCGGTGGGAATTAGGTCGCGTGCGATCTTGGCGCGGACCAGCAACACGCGTTTGCCCTTCACTTCCCCCTTGAGGGCGGCGACCACCGATTCGGCGACGTATTCCTCGGGCATGACGTCCACCGGGAGGCCGTGTTTCTCGATGGCCTTGCGAGTGGCGGGGCCAATGGCGGCGAGGTTGAGGTGCAGCAGGTCGGCTTCGGATTTGCCCAGCCGGGCGAGGCGCGCAAACAGAGCTTGCACGCCGTTGACGCTGGTGAGAATGAGCCAGTCGTAGTCGAGCAGGCGCGCGATGGCCCCGTCGAGCGAGCGCCAGGACGCGGGCTCGCGGATTTCGATGAAGGGGATCTCGATAACCTCGGCGCCGAGCAGGCGAAGCGCGTCCGAGAGAGCGCTGGCCTGATGACGAGCGCGGCCAACCAGGACGCGTTTTCCAGCAAGCGGTCGAATTGAGTTCTCAGCGGTTGTGGTCATGAAGGTGGCAATGGTCGATGGCCGATGGTCATGGCAAAAACGCGCGGCGGCGCGGATTTGCGAACGACTAACGACCAACGACGTGTTGGTTACGGCTGTTGCGGGGCCGCGGCGGTTTCGCCGTAAACTTCCTGGAGAATGCGGTCACCGCCGCGCTCCAGCAAACGCCTGCCTACGTCTTCGCCGAGCAATTTCGGGTCGCCGCCGGACTGGCTTTCGCGCAGCACCTTGGAGCCATCCGGGCGCGCGACGATGGCGGTCAAGTGAATGGCGCCAGCGCTCACCTCGGCATAGGCGCCGATGGGAACCTGACAACCACCGCCAAGTTGATGCAGCAGCGCACGTTCGCACATCGTCGCCGTGGTTGCGGCAGCATCTCGAAGAAAGCTGACGTGATGCGCGGTGAGCTCATCGCCCGCGCGGATTTCGATTCCCAGCGCGCCCTGGCCGACGGCGGGGCACATGACCTCCACCGGCAGGATGGCGCGAATCCATTCGGTGCGGCCGAGGCGGTTGAGGCCGGCGGAGGCAAGGACGATGGCGTCGTACTCGCCGTCTTCCAACTTGCGCAGGCGGGTGTCCACGTTGCCACGCAGAGGAAAAACGTTGAGGTCGGGCCGCAGGGCCTTGAGTTGCGCCTGGCGGCGCAAGCTGCTGGTGCCGACGCGGGAGCGCTCCGCCAGGTCGCCGATGCTGGTGAAATGCCGCGAGAGGAAGGCGTCGCGCGGGTTTTCGCGCTGGGTGATGGCTGCGATTTCAAACTCCGGCGCCAGCTCCGTCGGCAGGTCCTTCAGGCTGTGCACGGCGAGATCGACGCGGCTCTCCAGCAGCGCCTCCTCGATTTCCTTGGTGAACATGCCCTTGGTTCCGACCTTGGCAAGCGCGACGTCGGCGATCTTGTCGCCGGTGGTCTTGATAACTTCGATGTCTACTTCGTGGCCGTGCGCGCGCAGCAGGCCGGAGATGTGGTTGGCCTGCCAGAGCGCGAGTTGCGATCCGCGGGAGCCGATGCGCAGGCGCGCCATCAGCGCTGCGCTCCGTTGGCCGCCGACCGCACCTTCTCTTGTTTTTCTTCCTTGTCCCGCTTGTGTTGGAGATTGAACAGGCGCCGCACGACGTCGATGACGGTTGTGCCCTGCTCTTCGCGCGCCGCGGACTTCAAGGTCGTGATGGGCGTATGCATGATCTTGTTGATGATGCCGCGGCTCATGGCCTCGATGGCCAAGTCCTGCTCGGGCGTGAGCTGGCCGAGGCGGCCGCGCACGCGATCGATTTCGGCCTGGCGGATGGTCTCCAGGTGCTCCTGCAGGGAGACGATGGTGGGCACGACGTCGAGCGTTTGCATGCGCGCCAGGTAGCGCTCGACTTCATCATTGACGATGTCTTCGGCGCGCTGCGCCTCGCGATGGCGGTCGGCGACGTGGGTGGCGACGACCTGTTGCAGGTCGTCAATGTCGTACACGAAGATTCCGTCAAGCTTGTTGACCTCGGGATCCACATCGCGCGGGACCGCAATGTCGATGAAAAACATCGGGCGGTTGCGGCGGCGGGCGAGGAATTTCTCGCCGTGCTCGCGGCGGAAGATAGCCACGGGCGCACCGGTGGATGTGATGACGATGTCAGCTTTGTCGGCGGAGTCGTAAAGCTGGTCCCAGGGCAACGCCCGGCCGCCGAATTTCTGCGCCAGCTTTTGCGCGCGCTCCAGCGTTCGGTTGTACACGAAGATGGAGCCGGCGCCGTGGGCGAGCAGGTGGCGCGCGGCAAGCTCGCACATCTTGCCGGCGCCGACCAGCATGACGGTCTTGCCGCTGAGCGAGCCGAAGATTTTCTTGGCCAGGTCGACCGCGACCGATGCGACCGATACGGCCGAGCTGCCGACGGCGGTCTCGGTGCGGACTTTCTTGGCGACGGCAAAAGCACGCGTGACCAGCGCGTCGAGCTGCGCGTTGACGGTGCCGACGGCGCGCGCCACGGCATAGGCTTCCTTGACCTGGCCGAGCACCTGCGGTTCGCCGACGACCATCGAATCGAGGCTGGCGGTGACCCGGAACAGGTGGCGAATGGCGTCCTTGTCGAGGTACTCGTAGAGGTGCTGGTCGAACTGCCCAGGATCAATCTTGAAGTACTCGCCCAGGAAGGCGCGCAGGTCGGCGCCGCCATTGCGCGAGCGCGCCAGCAGTTCGACCCGGTTGCAGGTGGAGACAATCATTGCTTCTTCGACCCCGGGATGCAGCGCCAATTGCTGGACGGCGGCGGGCAGCTTCGCTTCGGAGATCGCCAGGCGCTCCCGGACTTCGAGAGGCGCGGTGCGATGGTTCAGGCCGATCAGCTGAAAGGTCATTGCGCGACGAACCTGTGAACTCCGCTAAAGTAATTGGCCGCCCAGGCGCTGACGGCGGCGATAAAGGCGAAGGTCGCAAGATAGGCGGCCTTCCGGCCACGCCAACCGGAATTCCAGCGCGTGTACAACAACACCATGTAGACCGCCCACATCAACAAGGAGAGCAGGATCTTGGCGTCCAGGAAATACATGGGCCCGAAATGCTCCTGGGCGACGACCGAGCCGGCGATGAGGCCGAAGGTCATGAAGGGAAAGCCGAGCAGGAGCGACTTGTAGCCGATCTCGTCAATCACTTCCAGCGCGGGCAGCCGGGAAAGATAGCCCTCCAAGTGGTGGGCTTTGAGGCTGCGCTCCTGCAGCAGGTAGAGAATACTGGCGCCGAAGCTGAGAAAAAGCGCCGCGTATCCGGTGAAGATGAGCGCGATGTGGGCGAAGATCCAGCCGCTGCGCATCAGCTTGGAGTCGAACAGAGGCGGCCCCTGGCCGATGGAAGACGCAAACGTCAGCAGAAACGCCAGCGGGAAAACAAAAATGCCGGGCGACAGCGTCTTATACTTGGCACAAACCAGCAGGAAAAAGGCCAGGATCACGAAGGCCAGCAGCGACTCGGATTCGTGAATGGAAACCAGGGCCAGGGTGAGGTGGCCGGTCGCCATGGCGCTTTCCGCCAGCGAAACAAAGTGGAAGACCATACCCAAGCCGAGCGCGGGGAGTACGATTTTCGAGAGGAAATTGCACGGACGACTCACCGCCGCCGTGGCCCAGAGCAGCCCCACGGCATAGAAAGCGACGGCGACTTTTAACCATACCAAGGGCATAGCCTGGTCCGCCCGCCGAAATCGGCACGGGCCGCGGATGCGGGCGGGAAGCTCGATTATAGCGCCCGTCTCCGTGTCCATGATGCTGCCCGGGCGCGCGGAGGCGCAGCGGAGCTGGTCACAAACGGCTGTGACGTGGGTCACCGGCCGCCGGAACTACTCGATACCCAGGCTGCCGAGAAGCTCGCCCAGTTCAACGGCGGTATCGAGGAGGAGACGGCGGCCCGAGGCCAGCATGTCGTCAATCTCGTCGAAACCGCGCAGCAGGCGCAGCTTGACGGCGGCGTACTGCTCCGGCTCGGTGAGCAAACGGCCGCGCGCGGCAGCCCAGTCGCTCACGGCGGAGTCGGCGAGGAAGACGCTGACCGCATACCGGGTCTTGCGGTCGGAGCTGACGTCGAAGACGAACTCGGTGGCGGGGAGTTGGTCCGGCAGCGCGCGGCGCTTGCCCACGAAGTAGTACTCGTAGACGTAGCCGGTTTGCGCGCTGTAGGTCTTGATGCGGCGGATCGTCATCGCAGACTTCAGGCTCCAGGCGGTCACGGACGAGAATCGTACGGCGAGACGGTGCGGCCGTAAGGGGAAGAGCGGCCGAGGCGGTCGAAATAGTCGTAAGCGGCGGCGGCGACCTTGCCAATGGCCGCTTCGCCCGCTGCTTCGTCTTTCAGATACGCGCTCATGACGCAGATCAGGAAGGGGCGGTTCCGGGCGTAGACGATGCCGGAATCAGCGCGCACACCTTCGAGTTCGCCGGGCTTGTCGGCGGAGACGACGGCGTCGGGCAGCGCTTTGCGGATGGGGCTGTCCTTGTGGGTGGCGAGCAACTTGACGAAGCCGGCGGTTAGTTCCGGGCTCAAGAGTTTGCCGCGATAGATGGCTTCCAGCAAGGTCATCATCTCGCGCGGGGTGGAGATATTTTCGCGGCCCTGCTGGGCGGCGTTAAGGTCCATCATCTTGCGCCGCAGGCGCGTGTTCTTCAGGCCGAGGCCGGCGAGCATGGAATTGACGTTGTCCATGCCGACGCGGTCGATGAGCACGTTAGTGGCGCTGTTGTCGCTGACCGCAATCATCATAGTGGCGAGGTCGCGGAGCGTAACGCGGGTGATGCCGGGAGTAAGCCCGCCCATGATGTCGCTGCCGGGGACGAGGTCAGATTGTTCCACGGTGTACAGGTCGGTGAGCCTGAGCTTGCTTTGCTGCGCCTGACGATAGAGCTCGGCGAGCACGGCGATCTTGATGGAGCTGGCCTGCGGGAAGACTTCATCGGGATGGAGCAGCAACTGATCGCCGCTGGTCAGGTCGAGGATGGCGACGCCCAGAACCCCATTCAGATCACGGTCTGCGTCATGAATCGTGGACTCCAGCTTCTCCCGGAGGAGGAGCTGCTTTTGGTTGGTCGCGTCGGGGCAGCAGGGGGGTCCTGCGGTCTGGGCGCACATGGCGAGCGATACGAATACGATTGCGAGAATGTTCAGCTCTCGTCGCAAGGCGGCCATCATAGCGGGCGCTCAGCCTCCCGGAGAGGCCTCGCGCAAGCGCGCCGCCGCCGACTCCGACGTCACCGGCGTGAAGTACACCTCTTTGAAGGTGTACGACTTCGCGGTCTTGGGCAGCAGCGGAAGAATCTCGAAGTGCCAGTGGTAATCGTCGTCGATCGTCTTCCAGTAGTTGAGGATTTCCGAGCGGTGCAGCGTGTTGGGAGCGGTGTGCACCACAAGATGGAACTGCTCCGTCACCGAGCGGATGCGCTGCAACGTGCGCCGCAGCAGCGCACTGAGGTCACGGGTGCCGCCGGGACGCTGCGCGGTCCGTTCGAAAAAGGCCTCGTGGATCCGTGGCATGATCCAGGTTTCATAGGGCACGCGCGGCGCATACGGACACAGGGAAACATATTCGCCACGGACTTCCACCACGCGCAAGGCCTGCTGCTCCTCCTGCGCGATGATGTCGCAAAAGACGCAGCGCTCCTTCTGCTGGAAATATTCGCGCCCGGCGCGCAGTTCGTAGAGGACGCGGCGCGGCACGAAGGTGCTGGCGGTGATCTGCGACGTGGGGTGCACAAATTCCTGGCCCGCCATCTCCCCGTGATTCTTGAACACGGTGATGTACTTGAAACGCCGGTCGCGCTTGAGGTCCAGGATGCGGAGCGCCGTCAGCAGCAGGAACTCGTCGATGTCGGAGTCACTGGCGTTCCACAGATGTCCGTCGTGGCGCGAATTTTCAACCAGTACCTCGTGCGCGCCGACCGGACGCATGCGGTCGTAGAGTCCGTTGCCGCGGCGCTGCGGCTCGCCCTCGATACGGTAGAGAGGGTTGGGATGAACCACGGCGCGCGCCGACCACGCGCCACCGTCCAGCGAGGGGCGTGTCGAGATCACCTGCGGCGCGTCGGGCGAGTCCGGACAAAAGTGGCAACGGGTTTCGCCAGCGGGCGTGGGTATATCGTCGCCGGTGATCACCCAGGAACGCGTGATTGGGTCTTTGCGTAATTCCATCAGAGCAAGCATTGTACGCAAAAACCTTGGAGAGCGTAACTGACGCGTCGCAGCTTGCTATAATCCGCCCAAGTTTCGCCATCCATGGACGAGTTTTCCACCCCGAAGCCCGTTGCCGACAGCGCGCCGGGCACCCCCTTGATGCGCCAGTATGCGGCGATCAAGAAGGAGCACCCCAACGCGCTGCTGTTCTTCCGGTTGGGGGATTTCTATGAGCTGTTCTTTGAAGATGCGGTGGTGGCGGCAAAGGAACTGCAGATCACGCTCACCTCGCGCAACAAAGAGAAAGGCATCGCGGTTCCGATGTGCGGCGTGCCGTATCACGCCGCCGAAGGGTACATCGCGAAGCTGATCAAGAAGGGATACAAGGTCGCGATATGCGATCAGATGGAAGACCCGCGCCTGGCGAAGAAGCTGGTGAAGCGGGCGGTGACGCGGGTGGTGACGCCGGGAACGGCGGCGGATGCGTCGCTGAGCTCGGACGAGAATAATTTCCTGGCAGCGGTGGCGCGGCTGGACAGCGGCAAGCTGGGCGCCTCAGTGGCGGGTTTCGCGGTGCTCGATCTTTCCTTTGGCTATTACATCGAGATCAGCAAAGCCAACCAGCAACTGGCGCCGCCGGATTACGCCATTCCACTGGTGGAAAATCATTTTGGGGTGCTGTCACTGGAGGGTTTCGGGCTGGCCGGCCGGCCGGCGGCCGCGGCCGCGGCGGGCGCGATCCTGCATTACGTACGCAGCACGCAGCGCGGCGCCCTGGAGCATGTGGACCGCATCGGGTTCTACGAGCGGCAGAACTGCCTGGTGCTGGACGCGGTCACAGTGCGCAACCTGGAGCTGGTGGAGCCGCTGTTTGCCGGCTCCGGAGATGCCGTCACACTGTTTCGTGCCATCGATCACAGCCTGACGCCGATGGGCAAGCGGCTGCTACGGGCGTGGATGCTGCGCCCGTCGATCGAGCCGGCGGAGATCAACGCGCGCCTTGATGCGGTTGAGGAGCAGGTGCGCGCGACCGTCGAACGCGAAGAATTGCGGCGTGCGCTGGACGGCGTGCTCGACATCGAGCGCCTGCTGAGCCGGATCACGCTGGAGACGGCGAACCCGCGCGACCTGCTGGCGCTGGCGGCATCTCTGGCGCGGCTGCCCGGGATTCGCGAGGCGCTGGGCCGTTTCAAGAGCGTACGGCTGCGGTCGTTGCTGGCGTTAGTGGATGATCTGGCCGACCTGCGTGCGCGCATCGAGAACACGCTGGTCGAGGAGCCGCCGCTGACACTGGCCGATGGTGGCGTTATCCGCAGCGCGATTGACGTCGAACTCGACGAGTTGCGTACCCTCAGCCGCAGCAGCAAGCAGTATCTGGCGCAGATCGAAGAACGCGAACGGCAGCGGACGGGCATCGCGTCGCTAAAGGTCAAGTTCAATTCCATCTTTGGCTATTACATCGAGATCAGCAAAGCCAACCAGCAACTGGCGCCGCCGGATTACGAACGCAAGCAGACGCTGGTGAATGCCGAGCGCTTCACCACGCCCGAACTGAAACAGTACGAGGCCAAGATTCTCGACGCGCAGGAGAAAATTGTCGAGATCGAGCGGCGCCTGTTTGCCGAACTGCGCGCGGCGATTGCCGGCGAAGCGAAGCGAATTCGGCAGACCGCGCTTGCGGTTGCGCAGGTGGACGTGCTCGCCGGACTGGCGTATTTGGCGGCGAATAACAATTATTGCCGGCCGAAATTCGTCGAAGGCGGTGAGATCGAGATCCGCGAGGGACGCCACCCGGTGGTGGAACGTCCGGAACTGACCGGGAGCAACGATCGTTTTGTCCCCAACGATTTGTACCTGAACGCGACGAGCGACACGATCCTGGTCCTCACCGGGCCGAACATGGGCGGCAAGTCAACGTACCTGCGGCAGGCGGCGCTGATCCTCATCCTGGCGCAGATGGGATCGTTCGTGCCGGCACGGGAGGCGCGGTTGAGCGTGGTGGATCGCATCTTCACGCGCATCGGCGCTAGCGACAATTTGGCGCGGGGACGCTCCACCTTCATGGTCGAGATGACCGAGACGGCGGCGATCCTGAACACCGCGACACCGAATTCGCTCATCCTGCTCGATGAGGTCGGACGCGGCACGGCCACTTACGACGGGTTGGCGATCGCGTGGGCGGCGATTGAATACATCCACGCGCGCACGCGGGCCAAGACGTTGTTTGCCACCCATTATCACGAACTCACGGAACTGGCTGATCAGCTTTCCGGCGTGAAGAACTACCACGTGTCGGTGAAGGAAGGCGCGGGCGGGATCGTCTTCTTGCGCAAGGTGGAGCCTGGAGCGGCAGACCGTAGCTATGGAATTGAGGTCGCCAAGCTCGCCGGCCTGCCGCCGGAGGTGATTGCACGCGCGCGCGAAGTTCTGGCGGAACACGAATCGGCCGAGCATCGCCTGACCAGCGAGTTGGCTTCGGACGAACTGCAACCAAGTTCAGTGCAGCTCACCATGTTCACGCCGCTGTCGCAAAAAATCGTCGAGCAGTTGCGCGAGGCCGATCTCGACCGGCTGACGCCGCTGGAGGCGCTGAACCTGCTACACGCGCTGAAGCAGCAGGTGAAATGAATTCGAGCTGTACTTTAGATAAGCTCACTAAATGACAACTACTTATAAACTTAGTGATTTACGTCAGTATGTCGGGCAACTTCTGATCATGGGCTTTGACGGCACCGAAATCTCCGCCCGGCTGCGCTCCGCTTTCGCCGACTTGCAGCCCGGCGGGATCATTTTGTTCAAGCGCAACATCACCGCCGCGCGACAGACCTGGGAGCTGTTGCGCGAATCGCAGAAGTGCATCACCACCCCTGCATTTCGTTGCGTAGACCTGGAAGGCGGCACGGTGGACCGGCTGAAGGACGTGATCGCGCCCGCGCCCTCGGTCGCCGACGTCGCTGCCACGGGCAACAAGAAGTTGTTTTGCCGGCATGGGCGGGTGCTGGGCGATGAGTGCCGGCGGCTCGGCTTCAACGTGAACTTTGCGCCGGTGGTGGACCTGGGGTTGGCGCCGTCGCGCAAGGTGCTGACGTCACGCACCTCCGGCGACGATCCGAAGCAGGTCGTCGCCTACGCGCGCGAATTTCTGCGCGGGCTCAAAGACGTGGGAGTGCTGGGCTGCGGCAAACATTTTCCGGGGCTCGGCGGAGCAAACCTGGATACGCACACCGAGCTGCCGGCGATCAACACGCCCGCTGCGCGCCTGTTGAAGGAAGACCTATGTCCATATCGCGAGCTGCACCGGCGGATGGCGTTTGTGATGGTGGCGCACGCGGCTTATCCGGCAGTCACCAGAGATAAAACTCCCGCGAGCCTGTCGCGTAGGTGGATCACCGACATCCTGCGCAAGAAGATCGGATATCGCGGGCTCATTCTTTGCGATGACCTGGAGATGGGCGGCGTGCTGGCGGCTGCCTCGGTCGAAGAGGCGGCGGTCGAGACGCTGCAGGCCGGTTCCGACATTTTCATGGTCTGCCACGATGAGCAAAAAGTCTGGCGGGCATACGAGGCGGTGCTGCGTGCGGCGGAGCGAGACAGGAGATTTGCCAAGCTGATCCGCGAAAAAGCTAGCCGGGTGATGGCATTCAAGAAACGGGCTCACGAACTGCAGCACCGCGTGCCTGCGCCATCCGAGAAGACGCTGGACCGCCTCCGCCGCGAGATCTGGGAGTTGAGCGAAGAAGCGCGGCTGGTAGTCGCGGCAAAGGCCTGAACGATGAACACAGAGGCAATGAAGAACGAAGAATTAAGAAATAAGAATGAGAAACCGGCCATTCTTCATTCTGCTTCTGCATTCTTAATTCCGTATTCTTAATTCCGTGTCTCCGCGCCTCCGTGGTGAAGGAGCTGACAGGAGCGAGAGTGATCGTTGCGGGCGTGATGAGCGGCACCTCGGCGGATGGCATTGATGTGGCCATCGTGCGCGTGCTGGGCCGCGGATTTCGCACGCGGTTTGAGCTGCTTCATCATTCGGCAGTTCCCTTCCCGCCCCGGGTACGGCGCGCCGTGCTCGACGTCATGAACGCTCGGGCCAGCGTGGCGGATCTCTCCCGCCTAAGCTTCCTACTCGGCGACCTTTACGCCGAGGCGATCGGCGCGGCGGCGAAGAAGGTGCACCTGCAGCTCGATCTCATCGGTTGCCACGGGCAGACGATTTACCACCAGGGAACCGCGCGCGCGTTCCTCGGGCGCGACATCGCCTGCACCTGGCAGATAGGCGAAGGGGCGGTGATCGCGGCGCGGACAGGCGTGCCGGTAGTCAGCGACTTTCGTCCTGCCGACATGGCAGCCGGCGGCACCGGCGCGCCGCTGGTTCCCTTCCTCGATTACCTGCTCTACCGGCACCGGCGCCGCGGGCGGATCGTGCAGAACATCGGCGGGATTGCGAATTTCACCGCCATCCCGGCGAAAGCCTCACCCGAGCAAGTGATTGCCTTCGACACCGGCCCGGGCAACATGGTGATCGACGGGATAACGGAGCGCCTGTTTGGCAAGCCGTTCGACCGCGACGGTCGCATCGCCGCACGCGGGCGGGTGCTCGACGTGGTTGTCTCAGACCTGTTGCGGCGGGCGTTTTTTCGCCGCCGCCCGCCCAAGACCGCCGGGCGCGAAGAGTTTGGGCGCGAGTTCGTCGCCGAATTTCTGCGCCGCTGCCGCCGCGCGCGTAAGGAGGACGTAGTCGCCACCGCCACCGCACTGACGGCCTATTCCATCGCCGATGCAGTGCGCGCGTTCGTGGCGCCCGCCGGAGAAAAAGGATTCCGCGAAATGACTGTTTCCGGCGGCGGCGCGAAGAACCGGACGCTGATGTCCATGCTGCGCGATGAGCTGCCCGACCTGAAAATCCGCACCTCGGACGAATTCGGCCTGCCGTCGGAGGCGAAAGAAGCGGTGGCATTCGCGGTGCTCGCGTATCAGACGTGGCGCCGGGTGCCGTCGAACATTCCGGCTGCGACTGGCGCTGAGCGCGCGGCGGTGCTGGGGAAAATCTCGTATCCTTACATCCATGGTTAGCCACAGAGGGCACAGAGGTTCGCAAATCTTGCTGTCCCTCCCGCTATTCCTCTGTGTCTTCTGTGTCCTCTGTGTCTTGCTTCTTTCCGTCGGCTGCACGACAAAACCGCGCGCGGATACGCTGGTGATGATCATCGAGTCCAGCCCCACCAATCTCGATCCGCGCGTCGGCATTGATGCGCAATCGGAGCGCATCGATGAGCTGCTTTTCGACGCGCTGGTGCACCGCGACGAGCACTTCAACCTGCAACCCTGGCTGGCGACAAGCTGGGAAGTGCCGGACCCGCTGACCTACGTCTTCCACCTGCGCCGCGACGCGCGCTTCCACGACGGCCGCCCGCTCACCGCGCGCGACGTCAAGTGGACCTTCGACTCCATCATGAACCGCACCGTGCGCACGGTGAAGACCGGCACTTACCGCTTTGTGGACCACATCGACGCGCCCGATGACGGAACGGTGATCTTTCGTCTCAAAGAGCCCTGGGCATCGCTACTGTGGAACGTGGCGAATGGCGCGATCGGCATCGTGCCCGATGGCAGCGGCGCAGATTTTTACCGCAACCCGATCGGCTCCGGGCCGTTTCGCCTGATCAGGAACCAGCAGGATCGCGAAGTGGTACTGGGGCGAGCGTCCGCGCGTGCCACGAGTTCGATTTACCGTGGTGCCCGACACAACGACGCGCGCGCTGGAGCTGCGCAAGGGAAGCGCGGACGTGGCGCTGAATGCGCTCACCGCCGACATGGTGCTGGCGCTGCGCAAGGATCCCAAGCTCGAAGTTCAGCAAACGCCCGGCACGGTGCTGACCTACCTGGCGCTGAATTTGCGCGATCCCATCCTGAAGGACGTGCGCGTGCGGCAGGCGCTGGCCTACGCGCTCGATCGGCGGCCGCCGATCCACTACCTGTGGCGCGACGAAGCGCGCCCGGCGTACAGCATTTTGCCGACGCAATCATGGGCCTTCACATCCGACCTGCCGACGTATGACTACAACCCGCAGCGCGCGCGAGAACTTCTGGACGCAGCCGGATATCCGGCAAGAAACGGGGCGCGCTTCCGCCTGGCGATGAAGACTTCCACCGAGGAGACCACGCGCTTGCTGGCGGCGGTGCTGCAACAGCAGTGGCGAGTGGTTGGCGTGGAACTGGATATCCAAACCTACGAGTTCGCCACGTTTTTTGCCGACGTGCAGAAGGGCGCGTTTCAGCTCTATTCGTTGCGCTGGATCGGCGGCAACAACGATCCCGACATGTTCCAGTACGCATTTCATTCCACGTTTACGCCGCCGACGGGCGCCAACCGAGGCCACTATTCCAACCCCGAGGTAGACCGCCTGATTGACCTCGGCCGGCGCGAGATCGACGAGCGGAAGCGCAAGCAGATTTACGCGCGCATCCAGCAACTGCTTGCCGAGGACCTGCCCTACATTGACCTGTGGTATCTGGATAACGTGCTGGTGCACTCGAAGCGCACCCACAACTTCCAGATCAGCCCGCCGGGAAATTACGACTTTTTGACCACGGTGGAACTGCACGAGTAGACGTTGGTCGTTAGTGGTTGGCCGATTTGCTCAGGCAGTTGCGAACGACCAATGACTAACGACAACGTATTGCCAACGACCATCGACCATCGACGTTTTTTCCCGTGTTACCATCGAAAGGTTCGGCGGAGCGCAGCGTTGCGGATTCTCTTCATCGGCGACATTTTCGGACGGCCAGGGCGGGTCAGCGTGCGCGAGCATCTGCCGGCGTTCGTCGGACAGCGACCGGTGGACCTGGTGATCGCCAATGCGGAAAACGCCGCCGGCGGGTTTGGGCTGACGCCCGCCATCGTCGAGGAGCTTTTCGAACAGAACATCGCCGTGCTCACCACCGGCAATCACGTCTGGGACAAGCGCGAGATCATCGAGTACTTCCAGTCGGCGAACGGCAACCCGCACAGCCCGGCGCGGCGCGTGCTGCGTCCAGCCAATTATCCCGCGGGCACGCCCGGGGTCGGCATGTATGAGGGCCGCGTGGGAGACATTCCGTACGCTGTCATCAACCTTCAGGGACGCGTTTTCCTGCCGCAGAATGACGATCCGTTTCGCGTCGCCGACGCGCTGCTGGCCAGGACCAAGGCCAAGGTCGTGCTGGTGGACATGCACGCCGAAGCCACCTCCGAGAAGGTTGCGATGGGCTGGTATCTCGACGGCCGGGCCACCGCCGTACTCGGCACGCACACCCATATTCCTACGGCGGACACGCGCATCCTGCCCGGCGGCACCGCCTACCAGACCGACGTGGGGATGACCGGCCCCTACGACAGCGTGATCGGCGTGCAAAAGGAATTGGTAATCCAGCGCTTCCTCACCAACATGCCGGCGCGCTGGGAGTCGGCGCACGGCGACGTGCACTTCTGCGGCGTGTACCTGGAATGCGACGAATCCACCGGCCACGCCACCACGGTGGAACGCATCATGATTCCTGGCCGCCAGGGCGCGAGCCTGTAATGGGCACAATTCGAGCCACGCGGTTTTTCGCCGGAATCGTTCTGCTCTGTGGTGCGGTCTGGGCGCAGACTGCGCCGCCGACGCCTGCTCCGAACCCCGAGCTTGAACAATTGAAGGAATGCGCGCAGAAGCGCGCGCCCGCCGCGTGCGGCGTTTCCAAGCAGGAGTTGAAACAGGCGCAGCGCGAATTCGCGCGCGGATTGAAGCTGCAGAAGGGCGGCAGGCCGGACGAGGCGTTCGAGGCGTTCGATTCCGCCGCGAGCCGGGTTCCGCGCAACCTCGAGTACGCCACCGCGCGCGAGGTCATGCGGCAGAAGAACGTCTACGATCACGTCCAGAAGGGCAATGAGCTGCTGATGAGGAACCAGGAGATTGCCGCCGCCGCAGAATTCCGCCAAGCGCTGCAACTCGATCCCAGCAACTCCTTCGCCCTGCAGCGGCTGGAGGATGCGGCATCGTTCAAGGCGCCGCCCGGCGCGCGCAGCATCCGGGTGGTCGAGGACTCCGGCGAACTGCGCCTGTCGCCGCCAGTGAACAAGCCGCAGAATTTTCACGTGCGCGGCGACACGCGCGCCGTGTACCAGGCGATCGGCACCGCATTCGGCGTCACGGCCCGTTTCGACGAATCCACTCCCAGCCGCCAGATGCGCTTCGACCTGGAAGACGCGGACTTCTGGACGGCCGTGCGCGTGGCGGGCATCATGAGCAAGACGTTTTGGACGCCCGTTGCGCCGCGCGAGTTTCTGGTGGTCGCCGACAACGCCCAGAACCGCGCCAAGTTCGAGCGCATGGCGCTGCGCTCTTTCTACATTTCGGACGTGACGGCGGCGCAGGAGCTGAGCGAAGTCGTCAACCTGCTACGCACCATTTTCGACATTCGCTACGTCACGCCGCAGGCCGCGACCTCGACCTTGGTGGTGCGCGCCCCGCGCTACATCCTCGATGCCGCCACTGTGTTTTTGGAGTCGCTCGACAGCTCGCGCCCGCAAGTGATGCTGGAGTTCCAAGTGTTCGAGGTCAGCCGCTCGCTGGTGCGCAGTCTCGGCCTCAACATGCCGCTGCAGTGGCAGACGTTTAACGTGTCAGCGGCGGCGCTGGCGCTGCTGGCGCAGCCCGACATTCAAAATCAGATCAACCAACTGATCGCCTCCGGCGGCATCAACCAGGCGAACACCACGGCCATCTCGGCGCTGCTGGCGCAGTTGCAGAGCCAGGCGCAAAACCCGTTGCTGCAACAGCCCTTCGGCACCTTCGGCGGCGGCAAGACGCTGATGGCGGTTCCCTTCCCGCCCGCCACGGTCAATTTTTCGCAGAACAATTCGTTCGTCGCCAACATCCAACACTTGACGATGCGAGCCTCCCATGGGAATGCGGCCACCATGCGCATCGGCACGCGTTATCCCATCCTGAACGCGACCTTTGCGCCCATCTTCAATACGCCCGCGATCGCGCAGGTGATCCAGAACAACAGCTTCGTGGCGCCGTTTCCATCGTTCAGCTACGAAGACCTGGGGCTGATCGTGAAGGCGACGCCGCAAATCCATGGCACCACCGACGTGCGGCTGGAATTGAACGTGGAGATCAAGTCGCTGAGCGGGCAAGCCCTGAACGGCGTGCCGGTGATCAGCAACCGTGTGTACACGGGCACGATCACGATCAAGGATGGCCAGTCGGGCGTGGTGGCGGGAACCCTGAGTAGCTCGGAGCAAAACACGTTGACCGGACTGCCGGGCATCGCGCGCCTGCCACTGCTCGGGACCGCTACCTCCAACCGTGGCAGGCAGGAGACCGATGCCGAACTGCTGGTCCTGATCACGCCGCACCTGACGCGCACGCGCGAGGCGAACCCGCAGACGATCACGATTCCGCGCAGTTAGCACTTCGTCTAGGGTTCCGGAACCAGGTGCGCGGCCGCCTTGGCCAATTCCGGACCAACGACTACTTGTTCCTCGCCATGAAATCGGCCAGCCGCTTCAACTGGTCGTGGGGCATCTGGCCCAGGCTGCCGACCCGGCGGCCATTCAAGAACAGAGTCGGCGTGGCGGCGACCTGCATTTTCTTTGCCAGCCCCACCGACTGGTTCACGCGCTCGGCGGTGGCGGGCTGGTTGGCGCAGGCAGCCACCTTCTTGCCATCGACCCCGGCGGCGGTCGCCAACTCGGTCAGTTTCTGCTCGGCTTTCTTGCCCGCGTCCTCGGAATTGCCGGTGTCGGCCGTAATCGTCTCCTGCGCGCCGTAAACCTGCTCCACAAATTTCCAAAAAGCGGCGGGATTTTCGCGGTACACGCAATCGCCGAACTCGGCCGCCTTGAACGCCCACTTGTGAATCTGCGTCAGGGGAAACTGCTGGAAGACGAAGCGTGCCTTGGGTTCATCGGCGACCAACTTCTGGATCTCCGAATTCGCCATCTTGCACGCCGGGCACTGCAGGTCGGCGAACTCGACAATCGTGAGCGGCGCATTGGCCGGCCCGCGCCAGGGGCCGTTCATGCCCTTCTCCAGCTTGGCGCGGTCGGCGGCGAAGGGATCGGCAGCAAACGGCGACACGTCGCCGCGCAGCGCCCACTTACTGTCGGCCGTCACCAGAAAGGGCACGGCGCCGCGTCCCTTCGGGGTCGCCAGCACCACCGTGACCTCAGTCAGATTGGCAACGGCGTTTGGCTTGACCTCGGCAATCGTCCACGTGATGGCGGGATTCACCCCTCCGGTCGCCTGCCGTACGAAGCTGTTGATGGAGCTATCCGACGGTTTGGGCGCGCCGGGCTCACCGGGAAACGGAATCATCTCGCCCAAAATCGTCTGCCTGTTTCCGGGCAGAACGTAGATCTTTTGCTGGCCGCTTTTCTGCGGCGTCTTCACGTCCAGCGTGATTTCCGCAATTCCGGCCGCCGGCGAGGGCTTGATGCCGGAGATGGTCCACGAAATACTGGGATCGAAGCCGAACATGTGCTTGAGGAAGGACCCGACCGTCGCGCGTGACGGCAGCGACCCTCCGGCCGTGCCCGCGCGGTGCGGCCTGGCCTCCTGGCCCAAGGCGACTGTGAGTGTTGCGATCCATACCAGAGACAACAATCCGAAGTAACGGCGCATGCAATCCTTTCCAATGCAAGTTGTCGGTAGTCGGTTCTCGGTTCACGCTTGTCCGGTCTGGATTTTGCCGGAACCAGATAACCCCATTTCCGCGGGATCAACCAAGCTCAACTTTCCGACTTCGCCGCGATCGGGAACCGTCGTCCCACCCCGAACGCTTTCTCGGAAATCTTCAGCCCGGGTGCGGCCTGTTGGCGCTTGTACTCGGCGCGCTCCACCATGCGGATCACTCTGCGCACCAGGGCAATATCCAAGTTGCTCTCGCCGGCAATCTGCTCCGCGCTCTTGCTGTCCTCGATGAAATCTTCGAGGATAATGTCCAGCACCTCGTAGGGCGGCAGCGTGTCGCTGTCCTTTTGATTCGGCCGCAGCTCCGCCGATGGAGCTTTTTCCAGGGTGGCAAGCGGGATCACCGGCTTGCGCCCGTTCACATAGTGGGACAGCCGGTAGACCATCGTCTTGGGCACGTCGGAAATAACCGCCAGCCCGCCCACCATGTCGCCGTAGAGTGTGCAATAGCCGACCGCCAGTTCCGATTTGTTCCCCGTGCTCAGCACCAGGCCCTGGAACTTGTTGGAAAGCGCCATCAGCAGCGCCCCGCGGATGCGCGCCTGGATGTTCTCTTCCGTGACATCCTCTTCGCTGCCGGCGAACGCCGGCTTCAGCGCTTTCAGGTAGGCCTCGAAAATCTCCGTGATGCTGATGGTCTCGAAGCGGATGCCAAGATTGCCCGCCAGCGCGCGCGCGTCGTCAAGGCTGCCGCGCGATGAGTACGGCCCCGGCATGCCGACGCCGATCACGTTGTGCGCGCCGAGCGCGTCCGAGGCGATCACCGCCGTCAGCGCCGAATCGATACCGCCGCTCAGCCCGACGATCACGCGATGAAACCCGCACTTGCGCACGTAGTCGCGCGTGCCCAGCACCAGTGCGGCGTAGGCGCTGGCCTCGATGTTATCGACCTGCGGGTGCATGTCTCCGGCGAGGGCGTCGGCGTCGAACAGCACCAAGTCTTCCTCGAACGAGTTCGCCTGCGCCACCAGCCGCCCGTCGGGCGCGATGACCAGGCTGGAGCCGTCGAACACCAGGCTGTCGTTGCCGCCCACCAGGTTGACCATTGCCACCGGCGCCGAGTATTTCTTCGCCAGCGCCGCCAGCATGTTGTAGCGCAACTCGCGTTTGCCGACGTAGAACGGCGACGCGGAGATGTTGAGCAGGAATTTACCGCCCTGACCCATCAGGGCCTCGACCGGATCGAAGCCGTACAGCCGCCGGTTCCAGAAACTCTTGTCGTTCCACGCGTCCTCGCAGATGGTAAGCCCGACCTGCCGGCCACAAAACGGCAGCAACTCCTGTTTCGAGGCGGGCGCGAAGTTGCGCGACTCGTCGAAGACGTCGTAGGTCGGCAGCAGCATCTTCGACTGCAGAAACGCCACCCGCCCGTCCTTGAGCAGGGCTGCCGAGTTCATGACCCGCTTCCCCGTCTCGGCGTTGGCCGGAGTCGCCACGCCGCAGATCACGGCGATGCCCTGGGTCTGGCCAGCAATTCGCTGCAGCGCCTCCTGATTGCGTTTGACGAACGCGGGGTTCTCCACCAGGTCGCGCGGCGGGTAGCCGCACACCGACAGCTCGGGAAACATGATGAGTCCCGCCCCGGCTGACATGGCGCGTCGAGAGAAATCGATGATCTTGCCGGAATTTCCGGTAAAGTCGCCTATGGTGGTATCGATCTGGCCGAGCGCAATCTTCACCTCTTCAGTCTAAAGCCCTGGCCGCCGCACGCCAAGAACACTCCATGTGGCACACCTTACTCGTCTGGCACATGCGCCCCTCCGCGCGCTGCGACACGCTCGTCTGGCTCGTACCCTGACGTATAATTCGCGCCTTCCCTTTGGAGCCAATGATGAACAAGCCTGAGTCTCTGAATCCGACCGACCACCGCGAGCGCGACCGTAGAAACTTCCTGAAAACCACCGTGATGGCCGGTGCTGCTGCCGTGCTCGCGCCTGCGATCTCCTTGGAGCCGGCGCGCGCCGCGTCAACCAGTGCGCCCGAAAAGCCTGCGGCGTTTGAACTGGACGAGTTGACCATTGCCGACCTGCAGAAAGGCTTGGCGTCCGGGAAATTCACCGCTCGCAGCCTGACGGAAAAATACCTCGCGCGCATTGACGCCATCGATAAACGCGGACCGGCCGTCAATGCGGTGATCGAGATCAATCCTGACGCCCTCCAGATCGCCGACGCCTTGGACAAAGAACGCCGCAGCAAAGGCCCGCGCGGCCCACTACACGGCATCCCGGTGCTCATCAAGGACAACATTGGGACGAACGACCGCATGATGACCACCGCCGGCTCGCTGGCGCTGCTGGGTTCCATCCCGCTCCAGGACGCGTTTCTGGTTCGCAAGCTGCGCGATGCCGGAGCCGTCCTGCTCGGCAAAAGCAATCTCAGCGAGTGGGCCAACATTCGCTCCAACCGTTCTGCCAGCGGATGGAGCGGGCGCGGCGGCCTCACCAGAAATCCCTATGCGCTGGATCGCAATCCCTGCGGTTCCAGTTCCGGCTCCGGCGTGGCGGTGTCGGCGAATGCCTGCGCGGTCGCGATCGGAACCGAGACCTCCGGCTCCATCATCTGCCCGTCGAACGCCAACGGCATCGTCGGCATCAAGCCCACCGTCGGGCTGGTCAGCCGCTCCGTCATCATTCCAATCTCCCACACCCAGGACACGGCCGGGCCAATGACGCGCACCGTGGCCGACGCTGCCGCGCTGCTCTCCGCGATCGCCGGGTATGATCCCCAAGACACCGCCACCGCTCGGCTGCGCGACAAGCCCGCACTCGACTACACCCGCTTCCTTGATCCTGCCGGGCTGCGCGGCGCTCGCATCGGCGTGCTGCGCAAGAATTTTGGGATCAGCGATCAAGTGGATCGCCTGATGGAGGACGCCATCGCGGAGATGAAGCGCCAGGGCACCGAGCTGATTGATCCCGTCGAGGTCTCCGCAACCAGCTTCGGCGAGGGCGTGTTGGAGGTCCTGCTGACCGAACTCAAAGCCGGCCTCAACGCCTACTTCGCTGCCCTCGGCCCTAAGGCGCCGGTGAAGTCGCTCAAGGAAGTGATCGAGTTCAACCAACGTCACAGCCGGCAGGAGATGCCCTACTTCGGCCAGGACCTGTTCACCAAGGCGGAAGAGAAGGGGCCGCTGACCAACAAGGACTACCTCGTCGCGCTGGAGAAAAACCGCGAGCTTTCCCGCACCAAGGGCATTGACGAGGTGATGGACAAACACAAGCTCGATGCGCTGATCGGGCCGTCGGGCAGTCCCGCCTGGACCACCGACCTGCTCAATGGTGACCGCGGGCGCGGAGGCAGCTCCGGCTTGCCCGCCATCGCAGGCTATCCGCACATCACCGTGCCCGCCGGTTTCGTGTTCGGATTGCCGGTGGGAATTTCCTTCTTCGGCCGGGGTTGGTCGGAGCCTGTCTTGATCAAGCTGGCGTACTCATTCGAGCAGGCGACACACCACCGCAAGCCGCCGCAATTCGCGGCCACGGCGGATTTGCGGGTCTGAAAAGATCGAGGAGGCTATCCAATGCGCAACTCCCCAAGACGGATCAGCGCGAATGTTATCGAGCTGTACGCCTACCAGGACGCGCTCGTGCGCAAGGGACTTGAGTAGATGCGGAAAGGCTGCGTGTTGAGCCATGAGGAATTCGCAAAGCGGCTCAAGAGGACTGGGCTACCCGCCAATTACTAACTCCCAACTGCCAAGTACCGGCTTCACCTCGGCGGTAGGCTCTTGGGGTCGGGCCCGTCCACGCCACCCCTAGGCAGCGGTTCGGCAGCGGGCGCCGGTTCCCCGGGACGGCGCAGGGTGGGCGCGTTTGCCGGTTTGGGGGTGTTGTCCGGCGACAGCTCGCGGGCTTGCGCCTGCGAGGTCGGCGGCTTCACCATGTCGAACTCTTTCTTGTCGCGAACGATCTTGTCGCCGTCTACTTTCATGATTTCCAGGCGCACCACCTCGTCGCCCACGAAGCGCACGAACTGCACGTCCTTGGGCGGTTCGCCGTAGATCCACTCTTCGTAGTCGGTTTGTCCGTCACGATCGCGATATTTCTTCGGCGGCCGTCCCAGGGCGTCGGTCACCATCTCGCGGTTCATTCCCACCAGCACTTCGTGGTTCTTGATCGCCTCTTTCACCTTGGGCGGCAGCGTGTCCAGGTAAGCCTCCGCCGCCGACTTGGCATTGAAGTCGAACACCGGCCGGAGCATCGCTTTAATCTGCTCGATGGACAGGTCAGGCATGTGCTTGTCGAATGCGAGGACAACGAAGGTGCCGCGAATGTTAGCCCGGTCGTCGGCTGTGGGGTCGGTGGGCGTAGCCGCGCCTCCCATGCCCGAAATCTCGATATGCTCGTACCACCTCTTCTTCTTGGTCGGCCCGCCGTTGATCACGAAGATGATGGCGTCGTTGCCCTTGAATTTGACGTCGGTGATGCGTGCCCGATCACCCGGCTTGACCGCCGGCCCGTACGTCGCGATCATCCGCGCCACCGTTTCCTCGTCGGGCCGCACCTTTCCGTTCTTGATCGTGAGCCCCTTCTGGCCGATCGGAAACGGGCGCCGGATGTACACCAGTTCGGCGTTCAGGGAGCGGATCACCTCCATGCGCTTGAGCTCGCTCATCTCGGACGTGGACGACTTGTCGGAAGCGGACTTGTGCGCATCATCGGCCAACAGCAGCGTTGTGCAGATCAGCACTGCGAGGATGGTGAACGCACGGCGAAGCGACTTCATGGGCACCTGGCAGGTGGCGACTCAATTATAGTCTTCCGCGCCGCCTTCGCGGGGTCCCCAGAAGCAGGCTGGTCGTGGAGTGGAACCGCCGCCGGTTACATTTGGATGCGGCCCGTGGATGACGGGTCGGGTGAACCCTGTTCGTCCCAGTGGCCGGGATGCGCCAGCGCGGCTGCATCCTTGCGCGTCAGCAGCAGCACGGGGATGAAACCCAGCAGGATCACGATAGCGCCCACCACGCTGCCCTCAATGCCGTATGCGCCTCCGGTCACCCAGCGCGGCCCGCGCGCGCGCGTCTTCACAATCACCGCGAAGTCGGTCAGGCCACTGACCGGCAGCCCGAAAACCGTGCCCAGCACGGTGTTCCACGCAAAGTGAATTCCCCACGGCAACCACAACGCGCGCGTCCGCAGATACGCCACGCACAGCAGCACGGAGATGGCGAAGGTGTTCACCATCGCCAGCTTCGAGGCGTGCGGGTTGGCGCCGTGCGCGGCGGCAAACAGCGCCGACATGACGACCACGGCAAGCGGCGCCGGAGCCGCCTCCAGCAAGCGGTGAAAGGGATAGCCGCGAAACATCATTTCTTCGGCCATGGCGCCGGTCGCCAGAATGAATAACTCCGCCATCGCCAGCGTTAGCGTGCGGGCGCCGAGGTCAACTTTCACCGCCAAGTCGGCGGTGGCCGCGATCCATGCGACGGCCACGCACACCAACGCCGTTCCCATAGCCATTCCCAGCCCCGCTTGCCGCAGCCAGCCGGGAAACCGCCCCAGCCCCATGGCCCGCAGCAGCCCCTCGTGCACCTGGTCGGCGGCGATCAGCAGCAGGGCAAAAGCGGCCAGCAACAGCAATAATGTCGTGGAACGATATACAGCCTCCAGCAGCCTCAGCCGGCCATGCGCCGCCGACTCGGCAACGCCGATGGCGAGAAAGTTGGCGACGAAGGCGGCCAGCGCTCCCAGCAGGAAGCGCCAGGCCGGGCGCAACCGGCCGTCGTCGCTCAACCAGGGATTCACGCACCTTCTCCCGGCTTGACTGCGGAGATCACCAGGCCGTCGCGCGCCACGCGAAAGGGCAAGAGCCGGGCGCCCGTCTCACGCAGCGCCTCGGCGACGCGCTGCTTGGCATCCTCTCTGACCATGAACACCACGCAGCCGCCACCGCCGGCGCCGCACACCTTGGCCGCCCGCCCGCCGTTTTTCGCCGCCACCGCAACCAGCTTGTCGATCAACGGCGTCGAAATGCGCGCGTAATTGCTCTTGCGGAACTGCCACTCCTGCCGCAGCAGGCGCGCTGCTTCGTCCCAGTTACCCCGCGAGAGCGCGCCGTGCATGGCGCGCGAGATCTGCGCCATGCGCTCGAAGTTGCGGATCACCTTCTGGTCGCCGTCCACGTGCGCCTTGAACACCTCCCAGTTGTTGATGCCGGAAGCGCGCGGCGCGCCGGTATAGACCAGCAGGAAGCGCGCTTCGATCTCCTCCGGCGCCACCGGCAACGCTTCGCGCCGCACCGTGTCGATGTCGAGATGAATTGCGCTCACGCCGCCGTAGAGCGCGGGGTAGTAATCCTGGCAGCCGGTGGGCACGTTGATCAGTTGCGCCTCCACGTTCTGCGCCAGCACGCGCATCTCCTCGCGCCCCATGCGGCGGCCGGTATAACGCGCCAGCGCTCCGGTAGTGGCGATCATCAGCGCCGACGAGCCTGCGATGCCCGCGCCCGCGGGCGACTCCGAGGTCGTCTCCAGTGCGAACCCGCCTTCCGGCTGGAAGAACTGCACCAGGCGCGCCGCCAGCGGGTGCTTGAACTTCTTGGCGCAGCACAGAGCCTCCAAGTCGGGGAAGCGCTCCTCGTGCCGGGTGTCCAGCGACTTCAGGTGAATGGCCTTACCGGTGAGCGGCGTGAGGCGGCAGGTGGTCAGGATGCTGAGCGCGAAGTTGACCGTAACTGACCCGGGATGAAACAGATACAGCGGCCACAGGTCAATGGTTGCGCCCGCCAGGTCGGCGCGGCAAGGGGCCTGGGCCACGACCGCCTGGCGATCAGGTTGAGATGGCATGACGCTTTTGTATCACGAACCCAAGATCCGAAATTGGGCGCTGTCCGATTTAGGCCCCCGCGGCGGTGGCGAGCACTTCTTCCACCACGGCGCGCACGTCTTCGTCGCTGGTGCGATGGTTCACGAAGCAGGCGCGTAGCGCGAATTTCTCGCGGATCGACGCGTTGGAGATGTACACACGCCCGCGCCGGATGACCTGCTTGAGAATCGCCGCGTTCATGTCGTCAAGCTGCGCGTCGGATGCGCCCGGGCGCAGGTGGCGGAAGCAGACCGCGCTTAACTCCACCGGCGCCAGCAGTTCGAGCTTGTCGTTGGCGCGGACCAGTTCGGCGAGTTGCTGAGCGTGCGCAAGGTCGGCGCGGATGGCTTCGCGAAACGCGTTGAGACCGTGATAGCGCAACGACAACCACACTTTCAGCGCGCGAAAGCGGCGCGACAATTCCAGCGATTCCTCAAAGAATGCAAAGCCCTCGATCGGATCCTGGCTGAGGACACGCGCGTAGTCGCCGCTGTGGGCGAAGGCGGTGTGGGCGTGCTGCGGATCGCGGAAGAGCAAGCAGCCGCAGTCGAGTGGCTGGTAAAGCCATTTGTGGGGGTCAAGCGAGAGCGAGTCGGCGCGCACCAAGCCGCGGAATTTTTCCGGCGCGGCAATGGCGGCCAGCGCACCGTAAGCGCCGTCCACATGCAGCCATAGATTGTGGCGCCGGCAAATGTCGGCGATCTCCGGCAGCGGGTCGATGGCGCCGGTATTTACGCTGCCGGCAGAGGCGACCACGGCAATCGCCTTCTTCCCTGCCCGCGTGTCGGCGGCGATTTCCTTTTCCAGCTCAGCCGGGACCATGCGGAAGTTTTCGTCGGTGGGAATGAGGCGCAGATTCTTTCTGCCCAGCCCGAGCAGCGCCACCGCTTTCGGAATGGACATGTGGACCTGGTCCGATGCGTACACGATGGCAGGCCGCGCACCGTCCTCGTTGGCCGGCGATTTGGCTTCGCGGGCCATGGCAAGCCCCATGGTGTTGGCCGAAGACCCGCCACCAGTAAGGCTTCCGGTGAAGCCTGCGCACCCGACCGCCTCGGCGAGCCAGCCTACAACCACGCGCTCGATAGCAACCGCCGCTGGGGCCGAGCGCCAAGCGGTGACGTTCTGGTTCATTACGCCGGCGAGCAGATCGGCGCAGGCGGCGATGGGATCGCCGGAGCCGAGCACGTAGCCGAAAAAGCGCGGGCTAGGCGGGCGCGACCATTGCAGCACGGCCATCAGATCGGCGAGCGCGTCTTCCTTTTCGCCTTCCTGCGGCAGCGGTGCGGCAAACGCTTGCTGCACTTCCAGGCCGGTGACGCCGGGCGGGAATGTGGGGAGCGTATCGAGTTCGCCGAGGAAATCCTTTGCGAGTCCGAGGATGTATCCGGCGACGCGCCAGAATTGTTCAGGAGGAACTTCGAGTCGGGACATAGGAATCGGCCCACGAGGCGGGCCGACCATTGTAAACGGGAGATAAAGCCTGCATCCCCTCGGGTGGCGCTGGGGGCGCGGGGTCCGCTATAATCAGCGTAGCGCGCCCTTAGCTCAGCTGGATAGAGCGTCTGGCTACGAACCAGAAGGTCGGGAGTTCGAATCTCTCAGGGCGCGCCATTCTTCTGCGCGCCCACCCAAGCGCCGCCTGGTATACGCCCATGCGCCGCGTCCTGATCGCCACCTCGAACCCCGGTAAGCTGCGCGATTTTGCCGCCGCTGCCGCCGCGCATGGGATTGAGGTGGCGGCGGTCCCGCGCTTGGTCGAACTGCCCGAAGTCGTGGAAGACGGCGCGACATTCGAAGCCAACGCGCGCAAAAAAGCCGAGCACTACAGCCGCCACGTCGCCGGCGAAATCGTGCTCGCCGACGACTCCGGTCTTACCGTGGACGCGCTCGGCGGCGCGCCCGGAGTCCGCTCCGCCCGTTACGCCGCCGGACACGGACAGTCAAATTCTTCCGACCTCGCGAACAACGCGCGCCTGTTAGGCGAGATGGAGAAGGTGGACGATTCCCGCCGCGGGGCGCGGTTCGTGTGCGTCATTGCCGCGGCGCGCGACGGGCGCACGCTGGCCACTTTCCGCGGAGAAGCGCTCGGCCAACTGTTCCGGGCGCCGCGCGGCAGCGGCGGCTTCGGCTACGATCCGCTCTTCTACTTCCCTTCTCTCGGCAAAACTTTTGCGGAACTCGCGCCGGAAGAAAAGGCGTTGGTCAGTCACCGGGGCGCGGCGTTTGGAAAATTTCTCGCGTGGTACGAACTCAGCAGCCGATCGGAACGCGCTACATAAAGCACTTGAGCAGCGCGGCCGCGCACGCCACCAGCTTCTGCAAATCGGCGGGCGTGAAATCGGGTCCGGAAGAAGGCGCTGTCGTTCCCTTGCGCGAAACCTGGATGACGCCCAGGGTTCCCGACTGCCCGACTACCGGCACCGACATCAGTTTCTGGATGACGTGCACGTGATGATCGGACCTTTCGCCCCAGGCAGCCGCCTCCTTGTGCTCCGACAACTCCACCGCCTCGAACACGCTGGTGTGCTTGACCTGTGCGAAGTTGTTGATGACTTCCGCGCGGCGCGAATTGGCAGTGCGCACAGCGACCGAGGTCGAAGTGTTCAGCGGGATGGTGCCCACGTTGTGCAGCTTCACCGGGTAGCAGAACACCAGGTTCCGCCGTTCGACGCGAAGGATTCCGACCTCGTCCTGTTTCACGCCGAAAGTCTTGGCCAGTTCATGCCCGATTTTTTCGGCATTGCTGGGGCTGAGCCCCTCGGGTTCGCATTGGCTGGCCAGTTGCGCAAACGACAGCGCGGTTGTCGCCATCATAGTGTTCTCCTGGGCCCGGGGGATGACCGCGCGCCATTATATCCAGCGCGGAGGCCTCGACCAACGCCGGAGAGCGGAATTCGTGCGGCCAGCGCCTCGCGTTCCACGATGGAACGCCGCGCACGATGCACTCCGGGCACGACCACGATTGGTGGTGACGGAAGATTGCGAGTTTTTCGCGCCAGCCCGCGCCCGTCCATCTCGCATCACATTGTCATGTGACCGGCATTCCTTGACTTGGTGACGCGGCGGGCCAATAATGGGCGGTCCGTTTTTACATTTTCATGTTCTTATAAGGAGCTGAACCGTGGCAGCATCGGTCAGTTCTCCGGCAGCGGCAAGCGCGATCAAAGTTTCCGCAGGCGTTCCGGCACTTCGTGCGGGCGAGGGAAATTCGTTCCTGTGGCGGCGCCTTCATTCCCTGAGTGGGATTTTTCCCATCGGCGCGTTCTTGGTCGAACACTTCCTCTCCAACGCCTTCGCCACCAACGGCGGCGCGGCGTACAACGAGAACGTGCGTTTCCTGACCGGGCTTCCGTTCGTGCTCGCGCTGGAGATCCTCTTCATCTACATTCCCCTGGCCTTCCACGCCGGCTACGGTTTTTGGATCTGGTGGCGCGGCGACTCCAACGTCGGCGACTATCCCTGGCTGGGCAACTGGATGTACACCCTGCAGCGCTACAGCGGGATCGTGGCCTTTTTCTACATCGGCTACCACACCTGGACCATGCGCTTCAGCGGCGCCCACATTCTCACGCATTCGGAAGTCGCCTACGCGAAGGTGTGGGCTGAACTCCAGAACCCGTGGATCGTGGCGCTCTATTTCATCGGGCTGGCCGCCGCGTCATGGCATTTCGCCTACGGAGTCTGGCTGTTTGCGGCAAAGTGGGGATTGATTGTCGGCGAGCAGGGCCGCAGGAAGTTTGGCTACGTGTGCCTGGTGATCGGGCTGGCGCTGGCCGGCATGGCCGCAGGCTCAGTGTACGCATTCCTCAGCACGCCGGAGAGCCAGGTGCCGAATATGCAGGAGTTCCGGCAGTTGCAGCATGCAGAGGCGTCCTATGTGCTGCCGGCACTGAATTCATGAGCGCATCGGCCCGGCGGGAAATTTCCTATGGCATCAAATCCTAGAATCATCGTGGTAGGCGGCGGTCTGGCGGGTCTTTCGGCCGTCATCAAGATCGCCGAAATGGGCGGGCAGGTGGACTTGTTTTCCATCGTGCCGGTCAAGCGGTCGCACTCGGTCTGCGCCCAGGGCGGCATCAATGCAGCCAAGAACCTGAAAGGGGAGGGCGACTCCACCTGGCAGCACTTCGACGATTCCGTCTTCGGCGGTGATTTCCTGGCGAACCAACCGCCGGTGAAGGACATGTGCGAAGCCGCCCCCGGGATCATAGACCTGCTGGACCGCATGGGCGTTCCCTTCAACCGCACTCCGGAAGGACTGCTCGACTTCCGTCGCTTCGGCGGCACGCTGTACAACCGCACCGCGTTCGCCGGCGCCACGACCGGCCAGCAGCTTCTCTATGCCCTCGACGAACAGGCGCGCCGCCACGAGTCGGAGGGCAAGGTCAAGAAGTACGAGCACTGGGAATTCCTGTCGGGGGTGATCGATACCAAGGGGATCTGCCGGGGCATCTGTGCCATGGACCTGCACTCCATGCAGGTGGTCACCTTCCCGGCCGACGCAGTCATCATCTGCACCGGCGGCATCGGCGCCATCTTCGGCAAATCCACCAACTCGGTGGTGTGCACCGGTTCGGCGCAGTCGGCGCTCTACCAGCAGGGCGCGTACTACGCCAATGGCGAGTTCATCCAGGTGCACCCCACCTGCATTCCCGGCGACGACAAGCTGCGCCTGATGTCAGAATCGGCGCGCGGCGAAGGCGGACGCGTCTGGGTGCCGAAGAAACCGGGAGACAAGCGCGATCCCAAGAGCATCCCGGAAAACGAGCGCTACTACTTCCTAGAGGAGAGATATCCCAAGTACGGGAACCTGGTGCCGCGCGACATCGCCACCCGCGAGATTCACAAGGTAGTCTACGAAGATGGCCTGGGCATCGACAGCGGTCCCATGGTGTACCTCGATCTAACCCACATTGATCGCAAGGTATTAGATCGAAAACTTGAAGGCATTCTTGAGATCTATGAAAAGTTCGTCGGCGACGATCCGCGCGATGTCGCGATGAAGATTTTCCCCGGCGTGCACTACACGATGGGCGGCATGTGGGTGGATTACAAGCAGGCCACCAACATCCCCGGGCTGTATGCCGTGGGCGAGTGCGATTACCAATATCACGGCGCCAATCGCCTGGGCGCGAACTCGCTCCTGTCGTGCATCTGGGGCGGATTCGTGGCCGGCCCGGCAGCAGTGCAGTACGCGCGCTCGCAGCAGACGGCTGCCAGCAACGGCGCTTTTGACGCCGAGCGCACGCGCCAAGATGAGGCCAATGCCATGCTCATCAACAACCAGGGCGATGAAAACCCGTTCAAGATCTGGCGCGAACTCGGCGATATCATGACGCGTAACTGCACGGTCATCCGCTACAACAAGAACCTGCAGGAGACCGACGTCAAGCTGGTGGAATTACTGGAGCGATTCCGCCGCGTGAACCTGAGCGACAAGACCGTGTGGGCCAACAGCACCTTCGCCTTCGCCCGCCAGCTCTACAACATGCTGCAACTGGCGCGCGTGATCGTACAAGGAGCGGCCCTGCGCAACGAATCGCGCGGCTCGCATTACAAACCGGATTTCCCCGAGCGCGACGACAAGAATTTTCTTAAGACGACCAAGGCGTCCTTCGCGCCCGACGCGGATGAGCCGCGGTTTGAGTTCGAGGCGGTGGATACATCATTGATTCCCCCGCGTGCACGCAAGTACTAGGCGGCGAAATAGATTTTGGATTACTTAATCATTTCGAGCTAAGGCGCAGGATGTGCTGTAGCCCGTAGTCAGTAGCCGGTACTCCGGCCCGGACTGCGAGCTACGGACTACCAGCAAGCTCGATTGAAACTGGTACTCATACATGGCACACAAATCGATCCTTCTTAAAATCAAGCGCCAGAGCGACCCGCAGCACGCGGCCACCTGGGAAGAGTTTGAAATTCCGTACCGGCCGAAGATGAACGTCATTTCGGTGCTGATGGAGATCGCGCTCAACCCGGTTACGCGCGAGGGCAAGCCGACCACGCCCATCTTCTACGATTCCAACTGCCTGGAGGAGGTATGCGGCTCCTGCGCCATGCGCATCAACGGGCGCACCCGCATGGCCTGCTCCGCCCTGGTGGACCAACTCGACCAACCCATCGTGCTGGAGCCCTTCAGCAAGTTCCCGGTGGTGCGCGACCTGGCGGTGGACCGCAGCGTGCTGTTCGAGAACCTGAAGGCGGTGAAGGCGTGGGTCCCGATCGACGGCACCTATGACCTCGGCTCCGGTCCGCGCATGCTGCCGGAGGAGCAGGAGGCGGCGTACCCGCTGTCGCGCTGCATTTCCTGCTGCTGCTGCATGGAGGCCTGCCCGCAGTTCAACCAGTCCACCGGGTTCGTGGGGGCGGCGACCATCTCGCAGGTGCGACTGTTCAACACCCACCCGACCGGCAAAGCGCTCAAGAGCGAACGGCTGCACGCGCTCATGGGCGACGGCGGCATCCACGAATGCGGCTATGCCCAGAACTGCATCGAAGTCTGCCCCAAGGACATCCCGCTGACGCGCTCGATTGCCGAGGTCGGGGGCGCGGTGATGAAGCAAGCCTTCGCCGATCTCTTCCACCGGTAACTTTCGTAACTCTCAAGGCCCCGAGAAGTGACCTCGGGGCTCTTGCCTTTGTTGGTCCCTCATGGCAAAAATGTAAATCAACCGGGCGAAATCCGGGTTTACAGTCAGTAACAAGATGTCAACGAACTAACTGTCGAGTTTGGGGGGCCGTTTGCGCGCCACGTATCGGACCAGCTTCGCCGTAACTCTTCTGGTGTTGGTGTTGTTCACCGGCTCGTATGCCGCCACCATCAAGGCACGGTATCACCGGACTACGTATCGTCATGCGAGGCATCTGCGCTGGACGCCGGTCCTGCTGAAAGGCTCGCACGATTCTCTGCTGCGGCAGAACGCAGAGATCGATCGCCTGCAGCTGCCGCGCATCCAGAACGACCAGGCGCTGGAAGAAATGATTGCACGCGACGAACTGGTTGCGCTGCCCGAGAATCACGCGATACGAATCGATCCGCGCATCGAGCCCTCGCGGCGCTACTGCCGCCCGTGGACGCGCAACTTCCTGGAGGATTTCAGCCAGGCGTATTACAAGCAATTCAAGCAGGCCGTCCAGGTCAATTCGGCGGTGCGCACGGTCGAGCAGCAGGAGAGGCTGACTCGTTACAATCACAATGCAGCTCCCGCCGAAGGCGAAACTGCTTCCTCCCATCTCGCCGGCCTCACGGTCGACATCGCCAAGAAGGGCATGACGCGCCGGCAGCGGGCGTTCGTCGAGGGCTACCTGGTCAACATGCATAACCTCGGGCTGGTGGAAGCGGTCGAGGAGCGCCGCCAGGCCTGCTTTCACGTAATGGTCTCCGACCGTTATACTGCGTGGCGTGATAGCGAAAAGCTCGCCACCGCTCCGCACGGCCGGCACGCGCCCGGCAGCTCGGTTAACGCGCAGTAACAGACACAATCCTCCAACCATCCTGGCGGTGCTCGCGCTGTCGCTGTGCCTGACCGCCGGCGCGCAGAATGCGCCTGACGCAGGGCCGAAGGTCTCGGCGAAGGCGCGCCAGATTCACGATTCCGCCATCGTCATCGACACGCACGCCGATACGCCGCAGCGCTTCCTCGACGAGGGCTTCGATATCGGTACTTCCGCGGGCACGGGCAGCATTGATCTGCAGAAGGCAGGCGCGGGAAATTTAGGCGCCGAGTTTTTCTCCATCTGGGTCGAGCCCGGCTACTTCGACGGTCACTACGCCCAGCGGGCGATGGACTTGATTGATTCGGTGTACGAGCAGGCGCGACGTCATCCCAAGCAGATGGCGATGGCCTACAGCGCCGATGACATCGTGCGCGCGCGCACCGGTCCCAACAAAAAGTTTGCCGCGCTGCTGGGACTGGAAGGCGGGCACGCCATCGAGAACGACATTCACGTGCTGCGGGATTTTTATCGGCTCGGCGTGCGCTACATGACGCTAACCTGGTCCAAAACACCAACGAGTGGGCGGACTCCTCCGGCGATATCAACAACGCGAAAGTGCAACACCACAACGGGCTCACACCGTTCGGCAAGCAGGTGGTGGAAGAGATGAACCGGCTGGGCATGATGGTGGACATCTCGCACGTCGCGGACAAGACGTTTTGGGACACGATCGCGGCGACCAAGGCGCCGGTGATAGCCTCCCATTCCTCGGCGCGGGCGCTGACGAATGCTCCGCGAAACATGACCGATGACATGCTGAAGGCAATGGCGAAAAATGATGGCGTGGTGATGGTAAATTTCTTCGATGCCTTCCTGGACGAGACGTGGCGGCGTGAATTCGACCAGCAAGCTCCGGAACGCGAGGCCGCAGTCAGAGCCAACGAAGCGAAGCTAAAGGCCGAGGGCAAGCCACTGAACTATGCCGCAGTGGAAGATGCGGTAGAAAAGGAGTGGGCCGCCAAGCTGCCGCGGCCGCCCTTCAGAGTGCTGATTGATCACATCGATCACATCGCGAAAGTGGCGGGCGTGGAGCACGTGGGCCTGGGCTCCGATTTCGACGGAAATCCGGCGATGCCGCAGGGAATGGATTCCGCCGCCGACCTGCCTAAGATTACGCAGGCCTTGCTCGAGCGCGGCTATACCAAGGACCAGATCAAGGGGATCCTCGGTGGAAACCTGTTGCGCGTGTTTCGCCGCGTGGAGAAAGTCAGCCGCGAATTGCAGGCAGAGCAGAAAATTCCAGCGGGCGGCGAGTAAAATGTGTCGTTCCGAGCCGTGGAACCACGCTGCTGATGCTGACAACTGACAACTAACAACCAACATCTGATTTTCCAAGGTGCGACTATGCGAAAACTGATGGCCATCATGCTGTTGCTCGTTCCTTCCCTGCTCCTCGCCGCTGACGCCGCCGGAAATCCCAAGGCGGTGATCGAAACCACACTCGGCAATTTCAACTGCACGTTGTTCAAGGACAAGGCGCCGGTCACGGTGGAGAATTTCATCGGTCTGGCGGAAGGCACGAAGGATTGGAAGAATCCGGTCTCGGGCGCCAAAAAGCACAATACGCCGCTTTACGATGGCACCATCTTCCATCGCGTGATTCCCGGTTTCATGATCCAGGGTGGCGATCCGGCCGGCAACGGCACCGGCGATCCCGGCTACAAGTTCAAGGACGAATTCGATCCGTCGCTGAAGTTCGACCGGCCCGGCCGCCTGGCGATGGCCAACTCCGGCCCGAACACGAACGGGTCGCAGTTCTTCATCACCGAGGTGCCCACGCCGCACCTGAATGGACGGCATACGATCTTTGGCCAGTGCGAGCCGGTGTCGCTGGTGACCAAGATCACCCATGTGCCGCGCGATCAGAACAACGATAAGCCGTTTCAGGCGGTGAAGATCACGCACATCAAAATCGTGCAGGCCGGGGCGGCGGCTCCCGCTGCGGAGAAAAAACCCGAACCCAAGAAATAGTTGGATAGAAAGGATCTCTATGGCACGCCAACCCGGCACGTACGCGACGTTTGAAACGTCGGAAGGGATGATCGTCTGTCGTCTGTTTGAAAAGGAAGCGCCGAAAACCGCGCAGAACTTCGTGGACCTCGCCGAGGGCAAGCGCGAGTGGACGCATCCGGTTACGCACGCCAAATCCAGCAATCGCCTGTACGACGGAACGATCTTTCACCGCGTGATTCCCAATTTCATGATCCAGGGCGGCGACCCGGCGGGCACCGGTTTCGGCGGTCCCGGCTACCGCTTCGAAGACGAGACCAAGGGCTCGCCGTACAAGTTTGACAAGCCGGGAAAGCTCGCCATGGCCAACGCCGGCCCGAACACCAACGGCAGCCAGTTTTTCATCACCGTGGCGGCAACGCCATGGCTGACCGGCAATCACACCATCTTTGGCGAGGTGGTCGAGGGGCAGGAAGTGGTGACCAAGATCGTGAGCGTGCCGCGCAATCCGCAGGACAAGCCAGTGAAGGATGTGACGGTGAAGGCGGTGAAGATCGAGAGGTGCTGAGCGGGTGCGAGTTATGGGTTGCGCCAACCCGAATAGTTGCTTATGATTATGTTGCACCCCCGAGCGGCCATGCCGCGCGGGCGTTTTCACTTGAGAGACAAATTCCGCCCGTACGCGTTCGGCGCGTGCGGGCGATTTCTTTTGGAGGAAGGAATGACCACTCAATTGCTGGCGACGCTGGCGCTTGTCCTGGTGAGCACTGCGTTGGCCCAGTCTACTACCACCGGAACCGGGTTCAAGGCCGAAGGAGTTGCTCGAACCGGCCATTTGCAGTTTGAGGCGCCTATCGGAGCTGTTTTTCCGTTGTTTACCCCCCTGGGCGAAAAGCATTGGGCGAAAGGCTGGAATCCGGAGATTCTCTTCCCGCGCGATCACGATGTGGCCGAAGGCATGGTGTTCCGCACGCAAGAAGGCGTGGAGCACGTCTGGACCGTGACGCGCTACGATCCTGCAAAGCGCACGATCGCGTACAACATCGTTGCGCAGGGCATGCTGGTGCGGCAGATCGAAATTCGCTGTTTGGCGGTGGGGGCGAATCGCACCGACGTGACGGTGACGGACTCCTACGTCGGCCTGTCGGCCCAAGGCAACTCGTTCGTCGAAGGCCTCACGGAATCCGCCTACGCCACGAAGATGGCGCATTGGAAAGAGTCCATTGGCGGCTACCTCGCCGGAGTCGCGAAATCTTCCCGCTGAAAAACAAGGCCACGCATTTGCACGGATCGCCACAGATTTTCTGAATTCTTCATCCGTGTGTATCCGAGCTAATCCGTGGCCAATCTTCTGCCGCCGTCAGACTCCGATCACGGCCACCAACTCCTTGACCGCGCCGGCGCTCTTTTCCAGGGCAGCCTGCTCTTCCGCGGTGAGCCGGATCTGAATGACGTCCTCGATCCCGCGCGAGCCCAGCTTGCAAGGGACGCCGACGAACAAACCGTGGATCCCGTATTCGCCTTCCAGGTAGGCGGCGCAGGGCAGAATCTTTTTCTTGTCCTTGAGAATGGCTTCCACCATCTCGGTCACCGCGGCGGATGGGGCGTAGTAGGCGCTACCCGTCTTCAAGTACTTGACGATCTCGGCGCCGCCGTCGCGGGTGCGCTGCACCAGGCGATCGATGGTCGCCTTGTCCATCAATTCGGGAAGCGGGATACCGGCGACCGTGGAATAGCGCGGCAGGGGCACCATGGTGTCGCCGTGCCCGCCGAGCACGAATGCGGTGACGTTCTCGACCGAGACCTTCAACTCCTGGGAGATAAAGGCGCGGAAGCGCGCCGAATCGAGCACGCCGGCCATGCCGATCACGCGATTGCGCGAGAAGCCGCTGAGCTTGTACGCCGCCTGCGCCATCGCGTCCAGCGGATTGGAAACGATGATCAGGATGCAGTCGGGCGAGTACTGGACCACTTTGCCGACCACGTCCCGCATGATCTTGGCATTGATATTCAGCAGGTCGTCGCGGCTCATGCCCGGCTTGCGCGGCACGCCGGCGGTGATGACCACGATATCGGAATTGGCGGTGTCGGCGTAATTCTCGGTGCCGACCACGTAACAATCCTTCTTGATGATGGGCATGGCCTCGAGCAGGTCCAGACCCTTGCCCTCCGGCACGCCCTCGATGATGTCAATCAGGGTTACGTCGGCCAGTTCGGCCGCGGCGATCCAGTGCGCTGCCGTCGCCCCTACGTTACCCGAGCCCACGACCGTTACTTTCTTGCGCATGGTAGGAATCCTTTCTGAGGCTGACGCGCTGGGCGCCGCCAGCGGATGGATGAAAACGGATTAGTCTACGCCAGATGGGGCGGTTTTAGAACGCTTGCCGGTCAAAAAGGCGGGGCGGGCCCGTGACCCGCCCCACCCCCCTGATTGCCTTGCCCGTAAGTGCTGCGGCTAGTCGGCAGCCGCGGAATTGGCGGCGTTCATGTTCTCGATGATGTAGGTGCCGAACTCGCTGCACTTCACCTTGGTGGCGCCCTCCATCAGGCGGTGGAAGTCGTAGGTGACCTTCTTCTGCTCGATGGTCTTGCGGACGCCGTCCTCGATCAGCTTGGCCGCTTCCTTCCAGCCGAGGAACTCAAACATCATCACGCCCGACAGCAGCACCGAGGTCGGATTGATGACGTCCAGGTCGGCATACTTCGGGGCCGTGCCGTGCGTCGCTTCGAAGATGGCATAGCCATCGCCGATATTGGCGCCGGCTGCGATGCCCAGGCCGCCGATCTGCGCGGCGCAGGCGTCGCTGATGTAATCGCCGTTCAGGTTGGGGGTGGCCAGGATTTCGTATTCGTCGGCACGCGTGACGACCTGCTGGAAGATCGAATCCGCGATGCGGTCGTTGACCATCAGCTTCTTCTTCCACTGGCCGTTGCCGTGCGTCTTGTAGATCGCATCCAGGCAGTCCTTCACTTCCTTGTAGATGGTCTGCTGGAAGTCGTGCGCGGCGTACTCGAGGCCGGGCTCGACCAGGGCGGCATTCTGCTCGATGGTGATGTTCGGGTTCTTGTCCTTGTTGTCGAGGATCCAGCTCTCGCGTTCCGTGACCACCTTGTCGCGGAACTCGGTGGTAGCCAACTCATAGCCCCAGGCGCGGAACGCGCCTTCGGTGAACTTCTGGATGTTGCCCTTGTGCACCAGCGTCACCTTCTTGCGTCCCAGCTCCAGCGCATGCTGGATCGCCTTGCGGACCAAGCGCTTGGTGCCGGTGACCGAGATCGGCTTGATGCCCACGCCGCTGTCCTCGCGGATCTTCTTGCCGGTGCCGGCCAGCATTTCGTTGTTCAGGAAATTGATCAGCTTCTTGACCTTGTCGGTTCCCTGCTCCCACTCGATGCCGGCGTAAACGTCTTCCGTGTTCTCGCGGTGGATAATCACGTTCATGCGCTCGGGGTGCTTTACCGGCGAAGGGGCGCCGTAGTGCTTCACCGGGCGCACGCAGTCATACAGGTCCAGGATCTGGCGCAGGGCGACGTTCAGCGAACGGATGCCGCCGCCCACGGGGGTTGTCAGGGGGCCCTTGATGCTGACGCGCATGTCCTTCAGCGCTTCGATGGTGCCGTCGGGAAGCCAACTCTTGAACTTGGCCATCGCTTTTTCGCCGGCGAAGACTTCGTACCACACGATGCGGCGCTTGTTGCCGTAGGCCTTCTTCACCGCCGCGTCGAATACGCGCACGGAAGCCTTCCAGATGTCGCGGCCGGTTCCGTCGCCTTCGATGAACGGAATGATGGGATTATCGGGAATTGTGTATTTGCCATTGCTGTAGGTAATTCGGGCGCCGTCCTTGGGCAAGGGCAGGCCATTGTATGAATCCGCCATCAACCACCTCCTCAGGAGTTTCGGAGACCCGCCATTATAGGCGAATCAGCCGTACATCGGGGCATGACCTAGATCACAAAAGCATGTGACGAGTGAACAGCGGGGTCCGCCACCGGCAATCATACCGCGGTTCCAGGCGGAGCGGCCGGACTGTCGAAAAGGGCCGGAAATAGCGGTCCCATGTCCCCTGGCCCATTGCAGCTCGGGTCGCCCGGATGCGATGGGTGAACGGCCTTGCACCGTCAACCGGTGCTTTCTGTCACACCACCAGGTGCTCATACATGGACCGGGTCGCGGACAAGGTACCCACTAATTCTGCCTCCACTCCGCCGGCAAAGTTCCGGCCCAGCATGCGCGAAGTCAGCTCCTCGATGGCGCCGCGGGCATGCTCGCCGACCGGCAGCGTCTTGCGCGCGCGGCCGGTGACCAGGCGGATGGCGTGCTCCAGCGCACGATAAAACTCGGCAGCCTCGTCCAGCAGCGTGAATTGGGCGTCGTCCAGCCGGCGCGCGCTCCACAATGCGCGCAGCCTTTGCCGCATGTTCCCGCGGAGGACAACATCGTGCTTGACCGCCAGCGCGGAGGCGGCAAAATCGATATCGTACATGGCGCCCGCCCCGGTCTTGAGGTTCGGGCCGCCAGCTTCGGGTTTAGCGAGCTTGGTGCGCATGGCGCGCACGTCGTTGATAAAACCGGCATCGCCGGCGCAGCGCGACATCCAGGCTTGCGCAGCCTGCCGCACCCGCCGTCCGGTTTCCTTCGATCCCGCAATGTGCCGCAGCTTGGTAAAGCTCAGCGCTTCCCACGCCTGGGCTTCGCGCTGGAAATATTCCTCGATGTAGGCAACGGTCATCACCAGTTCGCCCTCGGTGCCGCGCGGTCTCAGGCGGGCGTCCACGGGAAAGACCGTACCCTCGCGCGTGTAGGCGGACAGCGCCTGCATCAGTTGTTCGGCGGCTTTGATGGCCGGCGGCGGATCCAGCGAGTCGTCGCGAACGAAAATCAGGTCCGCATCGGAGAGCAGATCGAACTCGCCGGTTCCGAGCCGCCCCAGCGCAAGTACGGTCAAACCTTGGGGCTGTCCCGCGATCGCCAGCGCCGCGGCGATGGCTTCGTCCGCCCCTCCCGTGGTCTCCGTCAGCGACTCGTACACCTTCCGGCCCTTCACCACGTCACAGGCTCCCGAAGCAAAGACACGGTGGCGATAGTGCCGGCGCAGCAGCGCCAGCTTCTCGGTGTGGGGCACATCGGCGGAAGCCAGGTACGAGAAGACGGGATCGCCAAATGCCCGTTGATCCTCGACTTCTTCCTCGAACAGGTGACCGATCCCGTCGTGCGTGGCGGCGCCCAACTCCCCGGCAAGGCTGACAATCTCCTCCGAGTGACGGGTGAGGATATCGGTCAGGTAATCGCTGAGGCGAAAAATCTGCAAGGCCTGGCGGACCGCCTGGGGCGCGTGCGCGACGGCCGCATATCGCTCGGAGCTGGTGAAGGCGGCCGAGAGGAAGCGATGAAGATTTCTCCGCCCCGCCACATCCATTTCAGCGCTGCTTAGCACCTCGTGTAAGGCGGGCGAATCGGCCGCCAGGCGCGCCATCATTTGCCGCTCCGTCTGGTCTTGGGCCAATTCGGCGCTTTCCAGACGGAAGTCGGGCGTCTCGCGCTGCTGCTGCCATTGCTGATGATGAATGATGCGGTTATAGATTTCCGCCACCGCCGCCATGCGCCGCTGCACCAGGTCGACAATGGTTGCCGACGGCAGCGCTGCCTGTCCGCTCGTCATGCAGCGCGCCAACACCGCCAGCTCGTCCTTCGATTTCGGCAGCTTGTGGGTCTGCTGGCCTTGCCGCAGTTGCAGGCGGTGCTCCAGCTTGCGGAGAAATTCGTAGGCGATGGTCAGCTCGTTGAAGTCACGGCCGGTGAGGTGTCCCTTGTCGTGCAGCTTTTGCAGGGAAAACAGGGTTCCGCCGGAACGCAGCCACCGCTCCTTGCCGCCGTAGACGCGCTGCAGGCACTGCACCAGGAACTCGATATCGCGAATGCCGCCGCGATCGAGTTTGACATCGGTGGTCCCGCCGCGTGCCGCCGCCACCCTGCGCCTTGCGCCAATGCGATCGCGCGCCGCCAGCGCCGTTTCGATGGCCGCGAAGTTGAGGCGAGCAGGCGGCGTGACACCGAGTTCGTCGAGGCGGGAATCCGCCTGCCCAGATTCTGAGTCTGAGCGCAGCGAGGACGAAGGATCGGCATCCGCCGCTTCACCGCGATACACAAACGGCTGCACGCCGCGAATGAAGCGCCGCGCCAGCGCCAGGTCGCCGGCCGAATGCCGCACCTTAATCATGGCCTGCAATTCCCAGTCGTGCGCGGTATGGCCGTAGTATTCGAGTGCCTGCGTTAATCCAACCGCCGGCTCGCCCTCCCCTCCCTGCGGGCGCAAGCGCAAGTCCACGCGGAAGGCCGAGCCTTCGCGCGTCATGCGGGAGAGCGTACCGGTGACGCTCTGCGCCAGGCGGACGAAATATTCGCGGATGGAGATCGACGTTGTCCCCGCGTCATTGCCGTCGCCATAGAGGAACAGCAAGTCAATGTCGGAGCTGTAATTGAGTTCGTTGCCGCCCAGTTTTCCTAGCGACAACACCGCTACCGGCACATCGAGCAGGCGGCCTTCGGCGTCGACATGCTGTGGCGGGCCGTAGCGGCTGCGGAAGGCGGCATCGGTCTCGCGCAGCGCCACATCGATCAGCACATCGGCCAGAGCGGAGATTTCATTGGTCGTTTCCGCCAGGGTGGCGGTTCCGAGCACGTCGCGCAGCATGATGCGCACGTACTCGCGGCGCTTGAAGCGGGCCAGCAGCAGCGCGATGTCGGTCTCGAAGGAGCGCGAGCGGTAGCGCGCAAAGGCCTCGCGGTACTCCTCGCGCGAGTGCGACCGGTCGAGGATCTTGTCGCGCTGCAGGATCTGGAACAGGTCGGTGTTCTGGATCAGGGTTTCGCCAAGAAAGTGACTGAATCCGAAGACGGCAAGCGCGTAGTGCACCAGCACGCGGTCGCGGTCGAAGGCGCGGAACGACTCTGCCGGCGCGCTTTCCGTCAGCCGCTCAAAAAGATTCAGCGCCGCATCGGGGTCGGGCAGGTCGGTCAGCAGCGGCGGGATCGCCCGGGCCACTCCGGCGGGCACCCGTTCGGCAATACGCGCGAGATTGCGGCGGGCAGCTTCCGGATCGCGGAACGATGCGTGCGGCAGATCCGGGACTCCATGGACGAGTTTGGGCACGGTTCCGTGCGAAGCATAGCACGCCGCGTCATGCAGGTTGGGCGCGCGTGTGGGGAAGACGTGGTCCGTTCCGTTGAAGCACGCAAACGGGAAGTCTAGGTCAGATCGCGCCGCGGTTCCTGCGCCGGTGGCGGCTGGCGCTTGCTCTGGCGAATGACTTCATCCGCTGTCATCGGGAGCACTTCTCGCAGCACCCAGTCAATGCGGTCAACTTGCTGGCGCACTGCGATGGTGTCTTCCGTGTCCACAAACATGACTTGGATGGCGTTCCGAATGTGGTGGTTGCAGTCAGCGATCACGCGGAAACGGTGGTTGGTCAGCAAGCGCTGTTGACGGGAGCGCAGCATCAGTACCCACACCAACCCACCGATCGACAGAGTGTCGAATGTTCCCACAGTCCAAGCGAGCCGATGATTGGCGGGTAGCATTACTTGCACCGTCGACAGCCCGGCTTCCAGCGCGGCTGCAATCAGCGCGAACAGCAAACACCTGAAGCGTGTAGGTATACGAGCGGTGCGTTCGGTAAGCGTGACTTCGGGCATTCAACCCCGCCTCCGATGAACTTGTTGAACCTTAGTTCACATCCGTTCCAGTGCCGTGCGCAGCAGGCGCCAGAAAGTCTCCACCGATGAAATCTGCACGCGCTCGTGCGGGCTGTGCGGATTTTCGATTTGCGGCCCCAACGAGATCATTTGCATTCCGGGGTACTTATCACCGATCACGCCGCACTCCAACCCGGCATGCATGGCAATCAGCTTGGCGGGCTGGCCGAATACCTCCTGGTGGGCCGACTGCAGCTTGCGCACGATTTCACTGTTTGGATCCGGCTTCCATCCGGGATAACTGGTCGAGTGCTCGGTGTCGAATCCCGCCAGGCGGCACACCGTCGCCACCAAGCGGGCGGCAGCAAGCTTGCTGCTCTCGATCGCGCTGCGCTGGCTGGTGCCAATCTCGACCACTCCATCCTTGATGGCAACCGTCGCCAGGTTGGTTGAGTTCTGGACCAGCCCCGCGATGTCGGGACTCATCGCCAGCACACCGTGATGCAGGCTGGCCAGCAGGTCGACCGTTGGCCGCGCGTCGGATGCGTCCAGCACCTGAGGGGCGCCTTCGGCTTTGGCTTTGTCTTTTTCCAGCGCTAATTGCAGCCCGGGATCGAATCCGCCCAGGTCAGACTGTATCTCGGACTGCAATTCGGCCAGCAGCGTTCGCAATTCTTTTTCACGGCCGGCGTCCAACACGACCACCGCAGCGGCTTCGCGCGGAATGGCGTTGCGCGCGCTTCCACCCTTCAGGTCGGCAATCTCGATGGGAAGGCGGTCGAGCAGGCGTTGCAGGACGAGTCCGAGGATGCGCACCGCGTTGCCGCGGCCGCGATGGATGTCCACGCCGGAGTGGCCGCCTTGCAGCCCGGAGATCTTGATCCGCCACGCCGCGCCCGGCCGGGGTTGGCGAAGCGTCACCTTGCGGCGCGCCGTGGTATTGATACCGCCCGAGCACCCGATGCACAGCGTGCCTCTTTCTTCGTTGTCCAGGTTGAGGAAGTACTTGGACTTGAGCAAACCGCCGGGAAATTCGGTGGCGCCGGTCAGCCCGCTTTCCTCGTCAATGGTGAACACGAACTCCAGGGGGCCGTGAGCAATGTCGTCGCTCTCCATCACCGCCAGCGCTGCCGCGACGCCGATGCCGTTGTCGGAGCCGAGCGTGGTTCCGTCGGCCTTCAGCCAATCGCCATCGCGTACTACCTTGATGGGATCGGTATCGAAATTGTGGGGAGTTCCTTCGTTCTTCTCGCAGACCATGTCGAGATGGCCCTGCAAGATGGCCATGGGCGCATTCTCGCGGCCGGGGCGTGCCGGCTTGCTGATGACGGTGTTGCCGACTTGGTCGTGAACGGCAGTGAGGCCAACCCGCTTGGCTTGCGCCAGAACATAGTCGCGCGCCGCGGCTTCCTTGGTGGACGCGCGGGGAATGGCAGCGAGGGCGTCAAAGTGTTTCCACAACCGCTTCGGTTCAAGATTTTGCAGTGCAGGTGTCATGGGCAGCTCCGTTTCGATTTCCGCGCAGTCAGAATTTATCGAGCAAGGATTGGGCGTCGTTTAGCTTCTTTTCGACTTCGAGAGCGGTCACACGTGCAGCCTCAAATAATCGGCTGATTTTCTCGAAATAGCCGTCATCTGGAACGTAATCTTGGTGGTACTGTTCTCGCTTGTGGCTCGTCATATCTATGATTTTCTTGCCGTCCTTATCCTTCATCGAAAACGCAAACCCGCCATCTTCGACACGAGAGACTTCAAAGGTGACTTCGCCCTCCAGCGCCACAATGAACGTGTCTTCGTCGAAGGTAGGCTTCCACGGCAGCGTCCCTGCTTCAGTCTTATCGAGCAGCTTGTTAATCACTGGGTCGTAGTTAGGCATCACTCGTCTTCCTTCTCGATGGCAGCGACAATTCTAGCGGACTCTTCATTCAGGACCGCCACGACATCGTTGTGACAAATTCGGAGCAGACGATTTTTTTCAGCAGGCGTTTCTGGAACCCCCCGCGTGGCCAGGAATCGGGAGATAACGCTAATCTGGTCCCGCGATTCATCAAGCCGCGCTTTGCTGCCCGCATCAAGAAAACGGTCATAACGGAGTTTGTAGCGACTAACGTCAGAAACCAAATCCCTAGCCCTCAGAACTGCTTCGTGACGTTGGTCGTTTTCTACACACGCCTGTAAGAGATTAGCCGTGTCTCCTATCCTGCTAAGCGCTTCGCTGGCGTTTGCCTTCCGCACACCCGTTCTAGCGGCCCGTGCTGCCTCACTTGCAGACTTGGCAAAGTAGAGTGCAAACGCACTCACAATCAATCCCGCGATGCTGGCGGCACTGCCGGTCCAAGAAAACCAGTCCATCAGCACAAGCCTCGGTACAGAATTCCCCAACCGCTAACGGCGCGCCCGTTGCTCCCTAAACTGATTTCTGTATTTCAGTCGCAAGCGGTACGAATCTTCAAGAGCAATCGCGCCATAAAATATCCGCTGTTTCCCTGAAACAGAATTTGCAATAGCAAGTTTCTGCATCTGCGTGAGAACACTTTCCGCGATTTCACCTTCGTATTGCACAATCATCACCTGTGCCGTGGATTCAAACAATCGCTGGATTTGATCGCCGTTCTTGCCCATCTTACCCGGAGTGAGAAGGCCGGACTTGCCCGGCCCTTTGAATCCAAAAGCAGCCGCGTATCTCTTGCCCTTAACTCTGATGTGCGTGGTGAAGAGGTCATTTGTTTCTCCACCCCAATCTCGAAATGTACCGTGATTCCCGAGGATGCGTTTGATTCCCAGCTTAAATGCTTTCTCTGGTAAGCGAGCCGGGTCCATCGCCTGTGGCACGTTTCCGTGCTTGAGCGAGCGAACCCGTGAAAAATTATCAATGTCGTCCACGGTGATATGTTTCACATCAATTGCGACATCTCTGGATTGAGGGGCAAGTTCGATTCTTACTATCTCCGACCGAACACCAGGATTTCTGACGGTCACATGTTCACGAAGCTTTTTGCGGTTTGTCGCCAGCGCCAGGATGCGCTGCTTGACCGTATTGATGGAAGAGCGCTTCTTGTAAGCGATCGAACCATTAATTTTTGTTTTCTCAAACAGATGGTTTGCCGCAAGCGGAGACGCAATCTCCAAAACGCGCTTGGCGGTCAATCCTCGAAGCTCCTTCGCAATTTCCGCCGCAGTTTTTGGCTTCTGGCTCTGGCCTCGATATATCTGTCCAAAAACACGCCGCTTGTCTTCCGACTTGCTGAGCAGTTTCGCAAAGTGCTCTATCTGCTCGGGCGCTGTTGCCGGGAATTCCGATACCGCCTGAACCGTCATCTACTTTTCTTCTTCCGTTTGCTACGGGAAACCAACTCCCGAACGCTGGCCACTGGCGAATCAAGAATTGACGCGATGTCTTGGTAGGTTAGACCAGCCCTGTCCAGGTAAACGGCCAATTCACCGGTCCCTTTCCTTTTCTTTGTCGTGAAGTCCGCGTCCCCTAGCAATTGACGCAAGAGCAAAGCGATAACCACATTCAGTTTCCGCGATTGCTCCTCCGGCACATCTTTGTTTTCGGCCATCACTTTTCTCCCGCCACAGTTTTTCTTCTCTTGAGCGACTTGCCAATCCGATTCACCCGATTCAGGTCCACTCGGACAATCCTGGCGATTTCCAACTGTGGAAGGCCCGCCAGCGCCAGCTCAGCAATAAACATGTCTTTCAAAAGGTCTAGCTGTGCCGCCAGGAGCTGCTCCGTGGTAGTAGAGTTTTTCATTCGCGGCTCCTCTTGTTTTTCTTTTTCTTCGCGCTGCGACTCTGAGACAGCGTAACGTTCACGTGATTCTCGGTTTTTCCCAACAGCCTGGCTATGTCTCTCGGTCTCACCCCCATTTCGCTGAGCATGAGGATTCGGCCACGGGAATTGGCTGCGTCCGCATCGGGCAAATTGCGGAGCAGCAGGCCAATAATTACTTCGAGATTTCTGTTGACGTTTTCTAGCAACTCATTTTCCGCATTTGTTGAGAGCGGCATAAACAACAGTAGAGCAGGTGTGTCAGCCACAGTGCAATCGAAAACTAACTATTTACTCACTGGGCACTTGACATAGTGGCGGGCACTTCCTGTTGGCTAGGCAACAGATCAAACTAATAAATTATTCATGAGACTACCGACGTGCTTTGAGAAAAGATGGGAAGTGGGAGTTGCGGGCGCGATTGTTGTCTTCCTATTCTGGCGTCACGGAGGAAATCCTGGAAACGACCAGAGACAAAAAGGCCCGGTATCGCTGCCGGGCCATGTTCCTCACGAAAAATATACCTCAGGGGCTAAAGCCCACTATTCTTGAGGCCTCGAGCGGCGCGGCTAAAGCCGCGCCCTACCCAAGAGCCAATTCTTGAAACCAGTTCCCACAAACTCCCGTCTTCTAAATGTCGTAATACAGCGCGAACTCGTAGGGATGCGGGCGCAGGCGAATGGCGTCCACTTCCTTTTCGCGCTTGTATTTGATGTAGGTATCGAGCAGCGCCTCGGTAAAGACGTCGCCCTTGAGCAGGAACTGGTGGTCGCGATCGAGAGCGTCGAGGGCATCCTCCAGCGAGCCCGGCATGGACGGCACCTTGGCCAGCTCCTCCGGACCCAGATCGTAGATGTCCTTGTCCAGCGGCTGTCCGGGATCGATCTTGTTCTCCACCCCATCGAGCCCGGCCATCAGCATGGCGGCAAACGCCAGGTAGGGATTGCAGCTCGGATCGGGCGGCCGGAACTCGACGCGCTTGGTTTTCGGCGACGCTGAGTACATCGGGATACGGCAGGCCGCGGAGCGGTTGCGCCGCGAGTACGCCAGGTTCACCGGGGCTTCGAAGCCGGGCACCAGGCGCTTGTAGGAATTGGTGGTCGGCGCAATGATGGCCGCCAACGCCGGCCCGTGCTTGATCAGCCCACCGATGTACCACAACCCCATTTGCGAGAATCCCGCATAGCCGTCGCCGGCGAAGAGCGGTTTGCCGCCCTTCCACAGCGACTGGTGCGTATGCATGCCGCTGCCATTGTCCTGGAACAGCGGTTTCGGCATGAACGTGACCGTCTTGCCGTACTGGTTGGCGACGTTGCGCGCGATGTACTTGTAGAGCATCATGTGGTCGGCGGAAACGAGCAGCGAATCGAACTTCAGGTCAATTTCCGTCTGTCCGCCCGTGGCCACCTCGTGATGGTGGCACTCCACGGTCAACCCGCAGCTCTGCATCGTCACCGTCATTTCACTGCGCAGGTCCTGGTAGTGGTCGGTGGGCGGCACCGGGAAATAGCCTTCCTTATAGCGCGGGCGGTATCCAAGGTTGTTTTCCTTGCGGCCAGAATTCCAGCGGCCCTCCTCGGCGTCGATGAAGTAGAAGCCGTGCTGCTCGCGCTGATCGAAGCGCACGTTATCGAAGATGAAAAACTCGGCCTCGGCGCCGAAGAACGCGGTGTCGGCTATGCCGGTCGAGCTGAGGAACATTTCCGCCTTCTTGGCGATGTAGCGCGGATCTTTGTCGTAGCGCTGCTTGGTGACCGGGTCTTGCACGTCGGCAATCATCACCAGCGTGGGGATCTCGGTGAAGGGGTCCATCATGGACCACGCCGGATCCGGGATCAGCAGCATGTCGCTCTCGTGGATGGCGGCCCAGCCGCGGATGGACGAGCCGTCCATGCCGAACCCTTCCTCGAACGAGCTCTCGTCCACCTGGTCCATGGGATAAGTCACGTGATGCCACAGCCCGGGCAGGTCTGTGAAGCGCAGGTCCAGAAGTTTCGCGCCATTCTGCTGGGCGAACTCCAGGACAGTTTTCGCATTGGCCATGTTTTCTCCTTGCGCCGCTGCGGGCGCGTGTCCGCTCAGATTTCAACCGCGATCCAGCGCGGCTGAATCGGTATTTGGGATAAGTACTATGTCGGGCGGCTGCTACAATCCTCGCGATTACAGCGCCACCATTGAAGCATAACTGGCGCGCTTCGCCAGCGGGAAATTCATACTTTTTATCGGGCCGATAAGATCGCTTTATGTCCAACTACGGAAAGGACTGTTATGGACACCGGCGCCACCGATAAGCTGATTCGGCAGTACGAGCAGATTCTCTCGCAACGCCAGGAGCGCTTCAGTTCCGACTCCTTTTTCAGCGGGGCGAAGTACATGCTGGAGAAGGCGCTGCTGGAAGAAATCGCGCACGTCCACGAACCCGTCCGCGCCGAATCCCTGCAGGCGATGTACATCGCACTGGCTTCGTTTGTACCGCAGAAGGACTACGATCTGATCCAGCAATGCCGCCGCCGCGGTGAGCAAGACCGGGAATTCCAGCAGGTCCTCGATCTCGTTGCGCTGGGCGATCACGAAACCATCCAGAAGGAACTGGAAGCCCGCGGTATCCCGGAACTGGTTCGCTACTACGCCCTGTACCGGCGCATTCTGCGGGAGACCGAGGCGCGCCGCAAGCAGGCGCTCAGCGTGCAGTCGCTGAACTCGGATACCTGATTGAATGCGGATGTCCCAGCGAGGGTGCGAATCCAGGCCTTGGGTTTCCGGAGTCGTGGCGACAGATCAGTCGATTCCGACTACTGTGCTGCGCCGCTCCACCAGCATCGTATCCCGCCACACTTCGTCGCGCTTGCCGATGCGCTCCCGCCGCCCGACTACCCGGAAGCCGTTGGCCTCACAGAGGCGCAGACTGGACATGTTCTCGGGAAACAAAACCCCCTGGAGTGCCCAGATCCCGGCCGCCTCGGACTCCTTGATCGCCGCCTTCATCAGGGCGTCGCCGACTCCCTGCCCGCGGGCCCAGGTGGCCACGTACACGCTCATCTCAGCCACGCCCGCGTAGCAGGACCGCTGCGATACCCGGCTGAGCGCCACCCACCCGGCGATCGTCCGCCCCTTCCGCGCCACCAGCCGTCCGACCGGCAAGTGTGCCCGGTCCCACTGATTCCATGTGGGCGCCAGGGTTTCAAAGGTCGCGTTGCCGGTGGCGATTCCCTCCAGAAAAATGGCCGACACGTCCGGCCAATCGCTCGGAACCATCGCACCTACGCTGACCGTTGCCCGGCTCGTCTTAGTTGGGTTCATCTCTGCGCCCTCGGGTGTTGCGGCCACTGGGTTTATCTTTCCTGCGCTACCGCTGCTACAATTCTGGCGGCCACCGCCGAAACAGATGAGCATAGACCCGCCATGCAGCGGCGGGAAATTGATTGTTCTTATCGCCACAATAGAATCGCTTATGCGGCACGGGCGAGGCCGGAGCGCGCCAGCAGCTAATTGCAGTCTCAGGATTAGTGTAGCCGAGAGAGGAAAACCGAGATCCCTCGACTCGGGTTTCTGGCGCTGGGAAAAACGCGCGGGAGCCCTCCCTCGCTCGGGATGACATCGGCTACATAAAAAGTGAAAGCGGCTAAATAGCTAAGCTAAAAGCTCTCCGTTATGGATTTCGACCAACTGGAAACCTTCCTCGAAGTGGCGCGCCTCGCCAGCTTCTCCCGCGCCGCGGAGAGGCGTTTTCGCACGCAGCCGGCGGTCTCCGCCCAGATTCGCGCCCTCGAGGAGGAGGTTGGCGCCAAACTGCTGGACCGCTCCGGCGGCAAGGTTTCGCTCACCGCCGCGGGCAAGGCGTTTCAGAAGTACGCCGACGAATCCCTCCAGGCCCGCCGCGGCATCATCACCGCGCTGGCGGAAATGGAACGGGTGCCCCGCGGCGAAATCGTAGTCGGCGCCAATGAGGGTACCTGCCTGCACATCCTCCCCGAGGTCTTTGCCCAATTCAAGAAGCAGTACCCCGGCGTCGCGGTGAACATCAACCGGTTGGAATCGGCCGGCATCCTGGAGTCGGTCATCGATAACTCGGTGGACTTCGGCATCGTGTCGTTACCGGTGAATGACAACCGCCTCACGGTGGTTCAGATTCACCGGGACGAGCTCGTTGTCATCACTGCGCCGGGGCATCCGCTGGCGAAATCGAAGTCGGCAGCCATCGCCGAGGCCGCCCAGTACCCGCTGCTCGTCCCCGAAACCGGGCACACCCGCGATGCCATCGAGCAGCTCTTCAACGATCGCAAGTTAAAGTTAAATGTTTCCATGGAACTTGATTCCACCGAACTACTTAAACGTTTCGTAGCCGCCGATATTGGGATCGGGTTCATTGCCCGCTCCCACGTCCAGGAGGATGTCCTGGCCGGCGCCCTAGTGGCCCTACCCATGGCCGATGCTGCTATCCGCCGCGATCTCGCCCTGGTTTTTCGCAAGGACAAGGCCCTGTCCCGTGCCGCGCTGGCCTTCATTGACATCGCCGTCAAACTGAAGCCCGCCAAGCTCGCCACTTCGTAACGTATACTGAAGCAGATCACTAATTCGGGGGGGAGGAGCCCAATGAAATTTCTTCGCACCTTTGCAGTGGGTCTGCTGTTGTGCACCGGCCTTTTCGCGGCGGGCGCCAACGACCAGACCTTCACCGGCACCGTCAGCGACACCATGTGCGGCGCCCATCACACGATGATGCCCGGCAAGCCCGACGCGGAGTGCGTTCGCGCCTGCGTCAAGGCCGGAATCGACTACGCGCTGGTGGTCGGTAACAAGGTTTACACTCTCAAAGGCAACAAGTCCGACCTGGACAAATTCGCCGGCCAGCAGGCTGCCGTCACCGGCAAGCTGTCCGGAACCACCATCCAGGCAAGTTCCATAGCCGCCGCCAAGAAGTCCAAATAGCTCGACCTCCCGGCTCCGGCGTCCTGTCGCGGCTGCCTCCGAGCAGCAACCGGGCCACGCTGCGGCGGGCGCTGGGCGCCACCGAATGTGAACGCCAAAAAAAATTTCCGTGGCTCGCATTTTTGCCTGCACTACGCCCGCAACACCGTGTTATTTTCTGACCATTCTTGTCGCAAATGGTGGAGGCAAGCGAATTGGGAAAAAACATGGTCCCGCGGCGGATCTTCCTGACCAAGGGCGTTGGCAAGCACAAGGAACGGCTGACATCGTTTGAGTTGGCACTGCGCGACGCCGGCATCGCGTCGCAAAACCTGGTGCGCGTCTCCTCCATCTTTCCGCCACAATGCAGGGTCATTCCGCGCGCGCTGGGGTTGAAGCACCTGGACCACGGCGAGGTAGTGTTCGCGGTGGTCGCCGAGAATTCCACCCACGAGCCGCACCGCTTGCTGGCCGCCAGCATCGGCCTGGCCATTCCCGCAGATCGCTCCACCTACGGCTACCTCAGCGAGCATCATTCCTTTGGCGAGACCGACGACCAGGCGGGCGACTACGCCGAGGAACTCGCTGCCGAAATGCTGGCCACCACGCTGGACGTCGAGTTCGACCCCGACAAATCCTGGGACGAGAAGAAGGAAGTTTACCGGCTGTCAAACAAGATCGTGCGGACGATGAACGTCACCCAATCCGCCGTCGGCGACAAGATGGGCAAATGGACGACGGTCATCGCCGCCGCCATCTTCATTTTTGATTAGGATTCGTGGCCGGTGGTCCGCATCCGTTCTTCCGGCTGCAGGGTAGCTGGTCGCTCGTAGCTGGGAGTCGGAGAATCTCGGTCCGGCCCAGCTACCAGCTACGGACTACCGGGTGCCTGCCACCGCCTTGTCCACCCTTTCCAGCTCCCGCCTTACCTCCGGCGCAGGATTATTTCTCAGCTCCGCCTGCAGCTCATCGCGCGCTGCTTCCAGCTTGCCCTGCTTCTCCAGCGACATCGCCAGCGCCCAGTGGTATCCCGGTTTGACAAATAGCGACATGGCCTTGCGGAAATACGGCTCCGCCTCGGCGTATTGACCCTGCCCCATGTGCACCAGCCCGAGGTAGTAATACTCGTCGGCATTGCCCGGGAGCAGCGGAATCGCCCTTTCCAGGTGCTTTTGCGCCTGCGGCAGATCGCCCAGTTCGTAGAGCGTAATCCCCATGGCGAAGTGTGTGCCCCAGTGTGGCTTCACCTGCAACGATCGGTTGTACAAGGCCAGTGCCTTGTTCGGGTCCTTACGCTTGTAAAACTCGTTGGCGAGGTGATTGATGGCGATCACGTTGCGGGGTGCGATCTGCACGGCGTGGGCGTATAGGATCAGATCGTTGGTCCAATAGACGAGCTGCACCGCGGTACTCGCGGCCATGATCACGCCCAGCGCCAAAGCGATCACCATCTGCGCGCTCGGCGCTCCAAACAATTGCCGGCCTGATGACGGGATTTTGCGGATCGCCCAGGCGCACACAATGGCCAATCCGATGGTTGGCAGGTAAAGGTAACGGTCGTGCACCAGGTCTTCGACAATAAAGCTGTACAGCCCCATGATCGGCGGCACCATCAGCACCACCAGCCACCACGAACCGAAGCAGGCCGCCTTGGATCGCCGCGACACGTACACGGCCCCCGCCGCCGCGGCCAATACCCCCATCAGCGGCAGCACGAAATTGGTCAGCCCCGGATGCTCCACCAGCGGCGTGTCATGGAATACCGACAGGTTCGCCGGCCAGAAGAGTTCCTTGACGTAGAACCACAGCAGTGATGGCAGCGTGAGCAAAACGTTCGTCCATGGCTTCTCATCGGGAGAGCTGAGGTGCCCCAACACCAACCGCCGCACGATCAGGTAAGCGACCCCCGCTGCGGCGTACGGCAGGTATCGCCAGATGATCTTGGCCAGGGATTCACTCTGGTCGCTGCGCCGCGTGACCAGCAGCCGGTCGTAGGCGAACAGGAGCAGGGGCAGCATGACCCCGGTTTCCTTCGACATCATCGCCAGCGCGTAGAGCACGACCGAAGCCGCCGCCCACCACGCGCGGCGAACGTCGTCCTCTCGGGCCCGCGCAAATGTCAGCACGCTGCCGATCACGAACACCCCCAGCAGCGAATCTGGCGTCCCCGACACCCATGCGACAGTTTCAATATGGGTCGGATGGACGGCCCAGATCATCGTGCCCATGGCTGCCGCCACCCGGTTGCCCAGGACGCGGCGCAGCAGCATGTACACCAGAACGATTGTTGCCAGGTGCAGCAGGACTGCGGTTGCGTGCCAGCCCATGGGATGCAGCCCAAACAGCGAGTAGTTCGCCATCAGCCAGAACATGAACAGCGGGCGATAGTAATTCCCTGGCTGGCCGGCGAGCTGGCTCCAGACGTGCTCCACGAATATTCGCTCGCTGTGAACCCAGGTATGCACTCGCGGGTTGTTGACGATCTGCGGCAGGTCGTCATAGACAAACTGGAAGCGTAGCGTGTTTAGATACGCCAGTACCGTAAGCGCCAGAGCCAGCACCAACAGCACGCGCGCCGCATCCGGTCCGGTGCCCGAGGACACCGCAGTCCGACGGCTCCGCCTGCCCGCTTCTTCTGCGTTGATCTTCCTCGTTACCGACGTTTCCGCCGCCGCGTCTGACAAACGATCTCCCCGGAGCTTGGTTGGAGGTATCTCGTTATCTTACCCCTGAACCCAGCCTCTGGCCGCTACCGCCTGGGTACTTCCATGGCGCCCCCACATATAATTACGCTGTCCAAGACGAACATGGCCGCCATCGAAACCTTCGCGCTCGAAAAGACCTATCTGGCCGGCTTCGTGCGCAAGCGCCCCAAGATCGCGCTCAAGCCGCTCACCCTCACCGTACCTGATGGCGAGGTCTTCGGCTACCTTGGCCCCAACGGCGCCGGCAAGACCACTACGCTCAAGCTCCTGATGGGCCTGATCTTCCCCAGCGGCGGCTCGGCAAGAATTCTCGGTGGGGATTGGCGCGATCCGGAGGTCAGAGCCAGCATCGGCTTTCTCCCGGAGCAGCCGTACTTTTACGATTATCTGACCGCCTCGGAACTGCTCGATTACTACGCCCAGCTTTCCGGCGTGCCTGCCCGCGAGCGCCGCCGCCGCATCGGCGAAGTGCTGGCGCGCGTCGGTCTGCCTGAAGCCGGTCATACCCAACTCCGCAAATTCTCCAAGGGAATGTTGCAGCGCGTAGGAATCGCCCAGGCAATCATTCACGACCCCAAGCTGGTCTTTCTCGACGAGCCTATGTCCGGCCTCGACCCCATCGGCCGCCGCGAGGTCCGCGACCTGATCCAGTCTCTCAAAGACGACGGCAAGACCGTTTTCTTCTCAACCCACATCCTTGCCGACGCCGAGGCCCTCTGCGACCGAGTCGCTGTACTGCACAAGGGCGAGCTGCGCGGCGTCGGGGTCATGCAGGACCTGCTCGCGCGCTTCAGCGGCAACGTCGAGATCATCTGGGACGGCGCTGCCGCTATCCCCGCTCTCCAGGCGCTCGGCTGCCAATGTCACCTCACCGGCGAAACCATCCGCGCCGTCTTGCCGCAGGCTCAACTCGATGCGGCCACTGACGCCATCCGCCGTGCCCATGGCCGCCTGATGTCGATCACCCCGGTGCGCGCTTCCCTGGAAGACTACTTCCTTGAAAAGCTGAACGATACACCGGTGGAGGTAGCGCGATGATCAACCGCGTCGCCGCCATCTCGTTCAACACCTTCCGCGAAGCCGTCCGCGACCGCGTTCTCTACAACCTCATCTTTTTTGCCCTCCTGCTGGTCGCCTCGGCGCTCTTGTTCGGCCAGATATCCATCGGTATCGAGCGCATGGTTCTCATTAACCTCGGGCTGACCGCGGTTTCCATCTTCGGCATCGTGATCGCCATCTTCATCGGCATCGGCCTGGTCTCGAAAGAAATTGACAAGCGCACGCTCTACACCGTCCTGGCGCGCCCGGTTCGCCGCTGGGAGTTCATTCTGGGGAAGTTTTTCGGCCTGGTGGGCACGCTGGTGGTCAACACCATTTTCATGGCGATCGGATTTTTCGCCGCGCTCCTTTACCTCGTCCATCATTTCCAGCGCAGCGACACCTATTTGCTGGTGGCGCTCTATTTCATCGTCCTCCAATTCGTGATCGCGACTGCGCTTGCCTTACTGTTTTCCTCGTTCTCCTCGCCATTGCTTTCGGCCGTTTTCGCCTTCGCCCTGTTCATCATCGGGACGTTTGCCGAAGACCTGCGCTCCTTTGCTGCCCTCGCCCACGGACCCGCCGGCTGGATCGCCACCGCCGCCGCTTACCTGGTGCCGAATTTCTCGGCGCTTAACGTCATCTCCTCGGTCGCTCACGAAGAGCCGGTGGCGCGCACGCTGGTCGCCTACAACACCGGCTATGCGCTGCTTTACGCCGCTGCCGCGATTTCCGCCGCCGCTTTGATCTTTGAGCACCGGAACCTCAAATGAGCCTAAGCCATAACAAATCCGCAATCGGCAAAGCTCTTCAAATCGCCCGATCACGCGATAGATCATGAATCATCGCGCCGCCATTACCGTCACGCTCGCCACGGTGATGGGAGCGTGCCTGGCCTCCGCCGTCCTGCTTCTCCGCCGCATCGATGGCATGCGCTCCGGCGGCACGTTGGAAGAGGTTCTCTACATCCCTTCGCCGAAGGTCCTTAAGCGCATGAGCCTCGGCTACAACGGCCTGCTCGCTGACGTTTACTGGACCCGCGCGGTGCAGTATTTTGGCGCCAAACATCGCGCCCGCGCCATGCAGTACCAACTCCTGGCGCCGCTGCTCGACGTCACCACCGAACTCGACCCGCACCTCATCGTCGCGTATCAGTTTGGTTCTACGTTCCTGGCGCAGAAACCGCCGGAAGGCGCCGGCCAGCCCGACAAGGCCGTCGCGCTCGTGGAGTGCGGCATCCGGGCCAATCCCAATCGATGGCAGCTTTACTATGAACTCGGATTCCTGCAATATATGGAGCTGCACGATCCCGCCGCTGCCGCTCGCGCCTTCGAGCGCGGATCGAAGATTCCCGGCGCGCACCCGTTTCTGAGAGTGCTCGCCGCGGCTATGGCGCAGCACGCCGGCCAGATCGCAACCGCTCGCCTGCTCTGGACCACCACCTACGAAACCACGGAGGACAGTACGATCCGCGCCAATGCCTTCAAACACCTCCGCGCGCTCAAGGTGGATGAAGACGTGCCTAAGTTGGAAGAACTCGCCGCCGAGTTCCAACGCCGCAGCGGACGCCCGGCGAGCGGATGGGGGGAACTGATCGACGCCGGCCTGCTACGGGGCATTCCGGTTGATCCGCTTGGTAAACCGTATAAGCTCATGTCCGACGGCCGCATCGAAGTCGCCGATCCCGATTCCCTGCCCTTCATCAACCAGGGCCTGCCGGCGGGAAAAAAGCCGCGAGAGTCTGGTACTCGCGGCCTGTAGCTTGAAGGGGACACGGTTGTCGGTTGTCGGTTAGCGGTTGGCGATTAGTGGTTGTCGGTTTGCGGTTGTCGATTCCCACATCTGCCAAAGGCGGGCAGATGTGGGGCACCAGGCGTTGATCACGAGTGCAGGAGGGCGCAGAACGAAGATGCCGGACCGTGATGGGCGCAAGAAGGTACAGACACCGCATGAGTGCTGCCAGTTCCTAAGGCAAACGAAGTCCTGACGACGGAAGACTGAGTCATTCGTGCCGATTCCTGATCTAAGAACCATGCCCCTTCTGCTCCGTGCTGCAATCTTTCTTGTCCTTAGCGCGACGGCGCTCGCTCAGACCGATATTCACCAGCTCGCGCTGTCCGTGGACCGTCGCTACAACAACCTGCAGTCGCTGGAAGCGCAATTCACCGAGACCTACCGCGGCGCCGGCCTGAGCCGCAACGAATCGGGCACGCTCTGGCTCAAGCGCCCCGGCAAAATGCGCTGGGATTATCGCCAGCCCCGCCCCAAGCTCTTCATCAGCGACGGCAAGACCGCGTGGTTCTACGTCCCCGGCGACCAGCAGGTCCGCAGGGCCTCGGTCAAGAAACTCGACGACCTGCGCTCGCCCTTGCGGTATCTGCTGGGAAAAACCAAGCTGGAAAGAGAGTTCTCCGGCCTGTCCATCGCCCCCGACGTCAAGCCGTTCGATGCCGCCGATGTCGTCCTCCGCGGTGTGCCCAAGGGACTGGAGGACCGCGTCACCCAGGTCTTGCTGGAGATCACGTCCGACTCCAAGATTCGCGCCATCACCATCGAGCAAGCCGACGGCTCCACCACAGAATTCCGCTTCTCTGATCAGAAGCCAGGCATCTATATCGCAGACAGTCAATTCCGCTTCACCCCTCCCCCCGGAGTCGAAACTGTCGAGGCCACCGAGATTTCTCAGTAGCAGCTACGATTCGGACAAGACTATCGGCCTGCACGGGGCTTGCCGAGGACGAACGACCAACGACTAACGACTGCTCCGATCCTGAGTCGCAGTGTTACACTGATAGCAAATTGCCTCCCTTGTGCGGCAGTAGAATCAACAGCGTCGAATGGCTGAATTTGTCATCAAAATGGCCGACGAGCACGGCCACGTCCTCGAACAGACCGAGAACGGCATTTCGCCCAACGAGGTCCGCGAGCGCTTCTCGCAGTTGGGCTACATGGTGTACTGGGTCAAGCCGCGCGGCCTCCTGGTCGGGGGCCAGATCCAGCTGCCGCGGCGGCGCAAGATCAGGATGGACACGTTCGTCGTCTTCAATCAGCAGTTCGTCACGCTGATTCGCGCTGGCCTGCCCATCTTGACCGCGCTGGACCTGCTCATTCGGCGCCAGCGCAATCTCTATTTCCGCACTTTGCTACAAAACGTGCGCGACCGCGTCAAGAGCGGCGAATTGCTCTCCGATGCGTTCGCCGCGCAGGGCGCCTTCCAGCGCATTTACACCACCACGCTGCTGGCGGGCGAGAAAAGCGGCAACCTGGAAGAGGTGCTGAACCGCTACATCTCCTTCCAGCGCCTAGCCATGACCTTTCGCAAGAAGCTGATCGCTTCCCTGATCTACCCCGCTCTGCTGGCGACCCTGGTGGTCGTAATGCTCGCCTTCCTTTTGACCTACGTCATCCCGCAGTTCGCGACCCTGTACACCGCCATTGGCCGCGCCGACGCTATTCCGCCTTTGACGCAGTTCATGCTGGCCATCGGCGTCGGCGCCCAGCATTACGCCATCCACGCGGCGGCCTTCTTGCTGCTCGTCTTCGCTTTGGTCTGGCGATGGAGTCATTCCCAGGCCGGCGGATTTGCCTTGGAGCGGCTGCGCGCCCGCATACCGCTGTTCGGCGAGATCTCCTTGAAGTACCAGGTTGCGATGTTCGCGCGCATGCTGGCTACCCTGCTCGCCGGCGGCTTGCCTTTGGTGCCGTCACTGGAAACCGCCGGCAGCTCGATGCAGAGCCGCCTGATGGCCTCGGCCCTGGCGCGTGCCGCAAACCGCGTACGCGAGGGCGCATCGCTTTCCAAGAGCCTGGAGGAGACCGGCTCTGTCCCCGATCTCGCCGTCGAGATGATCGAGGTCGGCGAATCCACCGGCGCGCTCCCGGCCATGCTGACTTCCGTCGCCGAGTTCTATGAAGAAGACGTGCAGACCGCGCTTACCGCTGCTATGTCGCTGATCGAACCGGCGATCCTCATTGTCATGGGCGTGATCGTCGCCTTCGTGCTCCTTTCGCTCTACCTGCCGATCTTCACCCTCGGCGCCGGAGGCGTGCGATGATGCAAGTTCTGTCCCGTTCTCCGTTCTTGTTGAGGAAACACATTCTTTGTAGCACTTATGATTTCGACCCTGACGCGAAGCGGAAGGGGAGAAATTGCTTTTGCCGTCGACCATGAACCATCGACTTTCGAGTTTGCCAACGATCAACGAGCAATGAAACCAACAACTAACCACCCACGACTGACGACCCATGGCTACTGACAAGAAATCTCTTTTCGTAAACGGCGGCAACGGCGCCGCCGCTGCCACTCCGGCGGAAGAAGAGGGGCGCGCGCGCGATCTGGCCCGCCGCTATCGCTGCGAATTCCTCGATCTGCGCAACCACCACATCCAGCACGAGCTGATGAAGAAGATCCCGGTCGAGCTCATGTTCCGCTTCAACTTCGTTCCGCTGGAAGAGCTCGCCGACGGCTCGCTCGTCATCGCCATGGCTGACCCCAGCCAGCTGATGATGATCGACGAGATCGGCCTGCTGCTGCACAAGCGCATTCGCACCCGGGTTGCCACGCTGTCGCAGATCAGCGACATCCTGAAGAAGACCGAGCAATCCCAGCGCGTGCTGGACGAGGCCAGCGAGGGCTTCACCCTCGATGTCATCCCCGAGGATGGAGAGAGCGAGGAGAACATCTCCATCGAGCGCCTGGCTTCCGCCGAGAGCGACATCTCGCCCATCATCCGTCTGGTGGACACCACCATCTTCACCGCGCTCCAGCGCCGAGCCAGCGACATCCACATCGAGACCCGCGACGACTCGGTGGTCATCAAGTATCGTATCGACGGCGTGCTCCAGCAAGCCATGCAGCAAATCGCCAAGGAGCACCACTCCACCATCCTGTCGCGCATCAAGGTAATGAGCGAACTCGACATTTCCGAGCGCCGCGTGCCCCAGGACGGCCGTTTCCGTGTGCGCTATAACGGCCGCTTCATCGATTTCCGCGTCTCCATCATGCCCTCGATTCATGGCGAGGACGCCGTGCTGCGCGTGCTCGACAAGGAGTCGATGAGCGAAAAGTTCCACAAGCTCAATCTCGACGTAGTCGGCTTCGACGACGACACCTTGCACCGCTTCCGCCGCTATATCCATGAACCCTACGGCATGGTGCTGGTCACCGGTCCTACCGGCAGCGGCAAGACGACATCGCTCTACGCCGCGCTGAACGAGATTAAGACCGACGAGGACAAGATCATCACCATCGAGGACCCGGTGGAATACCAGATTCGCGGCGTTACCCAGATTCCGGTCAACGAAAAGAAGGGCTTGACCTTCGCCCGCGGCCTGCGCTCCATCCTGCGCCACGACCCGGACAAGATCATGGTGGGCGAAATCCGCGACACCGAGACCGCCCAGATCGCCATCCAATCCGCTCTGACCGGCCACCTCGTGTTCACCACCGTCCACGCCAACAACGTCGTGGACGTGCTGGGCCGTTTCCTCAACATGGGCGTCGAGCCCTACAACTTTGTCTCCGCGCTGAACTGTATCCTCGCCCAGCGGCTGGTGCGCGTCATCTGCGATGCCTGCAAGAAGCAGTTGCATTACCCCCCTGACATCCTAGAGGCCAGCGGACTGGATCCGAAACTCTGGGGCGACGTTCCCTTCGGTGAAGGCGTGGGCTGCATCGAGTGTAACGGCACCGGCTTCCGCGGCCGCACCGCGATCAGCGAACTACTGGAACTCAGCGATCGCATTCGCGAAATGATTCTGGAGCGCAAGCCGACTTCCGAGATTCGCCGCGCCGCTCGCGACGAAGGAATGCAGTTCCTGCGCCAGTCGGCGCTCGATAAAGTAAAGTCCGGCACCACCACGCTGAAGGAGATCAACAAGGTCACGTTTATCGAAACCATGAGATAACGTGTGGCACGCGCGCACCCGCGTGCGATCCTCCTGCTGAGAACTAGAGCCAATGGCCGCTTCCGACAAACCGCGTATCGCCTGCGAACTCACTTCCGAGCGCGTCATCGCCGCTCGCGCCGCCGATTCCGGCGCCGTGGAGGCCGTCTCCGCCCGCAGCATCCCTCCGGGCAGTCTGGCTCCCGGTCTTGGCGCGTCCAATGTCGCCAACGCGGGCGCGGTCCGCGAAGCTGTCTCCGAGGCTCTCACCGCCGTCGGCGCGCGCTCGCGCGACGTCATCGTCATCCTGCCCGACGCCGCCATTCGCATCGTGTTGCTCGATTTCGAGGAGCTTCCCGAGCGCCGCCAGGACACCGACCCTGTCGTTCGCTTTCGTCTCAAGAAGTCGCTGCCCTTCGACGCCGAGCAGGCCGCGCTCTCCTATGACGTCCGGCGGGCCAACGGCAACGTGAAGGTCATCGCCGCTGTTACTCCTCCCGCGGTGCTCACGGAATACGAAACGCTGATCCGCGACGCCGGCTACAGCCCGGGCGTGGTGCTGCCTTCGATGCTGGCCGCGCTCGGCGCCGTCGACGCCGAGAGCCCCACGCTGGTCCTTAAGGTGGACGTCACCACCACCACCGTCGCCATCGTTCAGCCCGAGGATGTGCTGCTTTACCGCACGCTGGAGAACCCGCACGGCAACCGCCTGGATGCCGCCGCCCTGGCCGACGACATTTATCCTTCGCTCGTGTTCTTCCAGGACAACTACGGCATGAAGGTGGACCGCATCCTGCTCGGCGGACTGGCCTCGGCGCGCGAAATCGGCCCCGCCCTGGAATCGCAGACGGGCGCTCGCGTCGCCGACCTGATATCCGCTTCCCAGGTCGGAGCGCAGGGAAATCTCGCGCCTACGCTCTTCGCCGGCGTGGTAGGAGCCTTGCTCGGATGATTAACGGAATACTGAATCGCCGCGTGCCAACGGCCAACGGCCGAGGGGCAGAGGCTGGTTACTGATGAAGTTCAAGATCAATCTGGCCAGCCAGCCCTACGAAAACGCCCAGCGTTTTTTCCTGCTCTGGGGCGCCGCACTGCTGGCTGCCACGCTGTTCACCGCCGCCCTCGTTTACGGCGCCGTAGCCGGCTGGCGCCATACGCACGCGGTCAATCAAAGGATCGCAGTAGAAAAATCCACCTTGGAAAAGCTCAACCGGCTGGAGCAGCAGGACCTTGCCGTCCTCAACAAGCCCGGCAACCGCGAGGTCCGCGACAAATCCCAGGTGCTCAACAGCCTCATCCTGCGCAAGGAATTCTCCTGGACCCTGATCTTCGCCGACCTGGAGCGCCTCGTGCCGACGCGCCTGCACGTCATCTCCATCGCTCCGCAGCTCGATATTAATAATGAGATCGAGATCCACATGGTGGTCGCCGGCGACTCTCGCGACAAGGCCATCGAGCTGGTCCAGAACATGGAGAAGTCTCGCGAGTTCCGCCACGCTCAGGTGCTGTCCGAAAGCAGCACAGCCCGCCAAGGCGGTGGCGCTCAGCCCGGCGACACCGTGCAGTTTGAAATTACCGCGCAATATGTGCCGGTCGCGGCCGCCGCGCAGGAAGGGGGCGGCCAGTAATGACGAACCTTCGACTGGCGCGCAAACGCATTTACGTCGTCCTCGGCGTGCTGCTGGGTGTGGACATCGCCGCCGCCCTCGTGCTGCTCACCCCCATCGCGGGCGCCGGCGCCGCGCGCGGCCGGGAATTCGAAGCCGTGCGCCGCCAAGTACAGCAGAAAATGCAGATCGTCATTCCGCCCGACCAGGTCCAGACCCGCGTGGACCAGGCGCGTACCCAGATTGATGCCTTCTACGAGCAGCGCCTCGCCTCCGGCGCCGCCGCTCTCACCGCCGAGATCGGCAAGCTCGCGTCCTCTAACGGCGTTAACCTCAACTCCGCCAAGTACGAAGAACTAGATTCCGACCTCCCCAACCTCAACCACCTGCGGATTGGCGCCAATATTACCGGCAACTATCTCGCCGCGGTCAAGTTCATCAATGCCATCGAGCGCGACAAAGTGTTTTTCATTATTGATAGCGTCAGCTTGGGCGAGCAGCAGGCCGGCCAGGTCCGCCTTGCTGTCAGCCTGGAGACTTACCTGAAGAGTGGAGCGCAATGAAGCTGGGCACGGAAAATCGGACGACCACGATCGTTGCGAGCGTGCTGTTTCTCGTTGCCATCTTCCTGCTGGCGCGCATGTGGTCCGGAGGAGGCCGCCCCGCTGCTGCCGCTACTCCCACCACCACTCAGGCTGCGGCCGCCGCCGCTCCTCAGTCCCCGCGCGGACGCCGTGCCCGCGGCCACACCCCTGGAGGTCATGATACAACCACACTGGCGCCGCTCGACCCGCGCCTGCGCCTCGATCTCCTCACCCGGAGCGAGCACACCGACTACACCGGCACCGGCCGCAACATCTTCCTCGCCGAAGCCGAAATTCCCAAGCCGATCGAAAGCCCGATCAAGAAGGCCGAGAATACGCCCCCGCCCCCGCCACCCGGCCCTCCCCCTCCGCCGCCTATTAACTTGAAATTCTTCGGCTTGGCCAGCCGCAAAGGCGAGCCGACCAAGATATTTCTCGGCACCGGCGAAGACGTTTTCGTCGCCGGCGAAGGCGACATCGTCAACCGCCGCTACAAGATTGTGAAGATCAATCCCAATTCGGTCGACATCGAGGACGTCCTCAGCAATCACCGCCAGACCATTCCCCTCACCGCCCCCTGATTACGGCGCCTTGGTTCTCAGCGAACCACTGGCTACGAACCACCCGCCGCTCAAACAAAGAGCCCCGCGTCTCCGCGAGGCTCTTAGAATTTGTTCTGGCTAACGACTAAAGGCCAATAGCTTCTTACACGTTGAACGACGACCCGCACCCGCAGGTGCTCTTCACGTTCGGGTTCTCGAACTTGAACCCGGCGCCTTCCAGCGTCTCGATGTAGTCAATCTGGGCGCCGTTCAGGTACATCAGGGAGGTGGCGTCCACGAACACTTTCAGGCCGTCGAAGTCGTAGCTCTTGTCCATCAGCCCAGCCGCGTTCTCGAACGACATCGAGTACGAGAACCCGGAGCATCCTCCGCCCACCACGCCCACCCGCAGTCCTGCCGGGACCGGGTTTTGCTGCGCCATGATTTCCTTTACCTTGGCGATTGCGTTCGGGGTCATGTTGATCGGCGCCGTCTTGGTCGGAGTTGTCGTCGTTGTCGCCATTTGGTCTCCTCTGATCCTTTCGAGCCGGATTATAACATTCCGCAGAGTCTCGTCACACCCTGGTGTGACCAACCCTTGGCTCGTTTGATTCCAGCAGATTGGATGTCCCGCGCTACCCCCGGGTCGCACTTTCCGCCGGTCCACGGGTCCTCGGTTCTTGCGCCGTGGGCCTTGCGCCAGAAGTCTGCGGCCTGAAAAAAATCCCCCGCTTCGACTTGCCCTCAGGCATATAATTTCCGCAAGGCTCCGGCTCGTGCCGGGACCTGGCGACCAAACAACCGGGGTGACGTATGTCATCGACGTTGACTAATCTTCTGATCGTGTGGGGCGTGCTCACGGCAGTTCTCGTCATCCTGCTGATCTACCGCAGCACGCTGGCCATGCGTGAGGACGATCAGCTCTTCCTCAATGAATCCGAATCCCACATGCAGATTGAGCAGCAGCAGGTCATCGCTCGCCTCAACAAGGTGAATTTGCCGGTTCGCATTCTTGGCGCCGCCTCCGGCCTGCTCATCCTTGTTATCGCCGGCATGTGGATTTACGAGGGCCTCAGCCGCGTCCAGTAACTTCCCGGCGCGACGGGGGCACGGGTGAGTGTGGCACCCTCAGCGTGGCTCGAGCAGCGCGCTTCCACGAAATTCTCGCCTGCGAGAACCGTCGCACTTGCTCCACGAGCCTCCCCTCTTGGCCGTCCACAGCGATATCTGCAGAATCAACAGTGAATTTGCCTTTGCGGTGCCACGTTTCCGCGATGCCCGATGCCCGGAATGTTGCTATCATTACCGCGTGCGAGAGTGGCGGAATTGGCAGACGCACCAGACTTAGGATCTGGCGGGGCAACCCGTGGGGGTTCGAATCCCCCCTTTCGCACCATCAAGTTGCAGCGGTGCCGGTTTCAGGCTTTTCGTCGCTGTGCCCAATTTTGTGCCCACCTGGGTTTTATCCGGTTTCTCCGAAGCGGACACTGTCTCAGCTCCAAACGGGGGCAAAGGCCCGTTCAATCGCGTCGGCCTGAGGGTGAATCTACCGCTGCGTGATGGCAATTGAGCTATGCCCCGCGATCCGCGCCAGCGTGAAGGCATCGCATCCCGCCTGGGCAAGACTTGTTAGCTCCGCGTTCGCGTCTCGACATTTGCTCTAGGGAGACTTCTCCAGGGGGGGCTGGTGGGTTTGCTGCAGCAATGCGGAATTCGAGAATTTCCAACCACCTGCTCTGCTCCCTCTCTTCGTCCATTTTCCCCACTCTGCAGCGGATATAATCGAGGTATCTTGAAGCTGCTTCGACACATCATTGTCGTGCTGCTGGTTTCCTTGCCGAGCACCGGCGCAGCCGCGCAAACGCGGCCGGCGATTCCTGCCGCCCGCACCCTGGTCGTGCTTCCCTTCGAGAACACCTCGAAAGCGCCGGGGCTGGAGTGGATCAGCGAATCCTTCCCCGAGATCCTGGGCAAGCGTCTGGCATCGCCGCTGCTCTACATCGTGTCGCGCGAAGACCGCAGCTACGCCTTCGACCGCGCCGGCGTTCCCGCCAACCTTCATCTTTCACGCGCCACGCTCTACCGCATCGCCGAGCAGATGGACGCAGACTTGGTCGTGCTCGGCGCCTACAGTTTCGACGGCCAGACGTTCACCGCGCGTGCCCAACTGCTCGACATGAAGGCGCTGCGGCTGTCCGCCGAGCAGGTCGAATCAGGGACGCTGGTCAAGCTGATTGACATCCAGACCGCGCTCGCCTGGGACCTGCTGCGGCTGGTGAATCCCGAACTGCCGCCCTCGCGCGACCAATTCGTGGCCGCCGCCGGCGCCATCCGACTCGACGCTTTCGAAAATTATGTTCGTGGCGTGATCGCGACCTCGCGGCCGATCAAGATCAAACATTTCCGCGAAGCTATCCGCCTCAGCCCCGACTACACCATGGCCATGCTGCAACTGGCGCGAACCTACTTCGACGAGCGCGATTACGAACAGGCGGCGCCATGGTTCGCACGGGTTCCGCGCAGCGATCCGGCGGCGCGCGAAGCCAACTTCTACCTGGGCTTGGCCGCCTACTACCTGGGCGACTTCGCCAAGTCGGAAGAGGCGTTTGACTTCGTGGCCTCGCGGCTGCCGCTCACCGAGGTTTACAACAACCTGGGCGCGGTCAGCGGACGGCGCGGCAAGCGGGCCGAGATTGACTACTTCCAGAAAGCGGTCAAGGCCGATGGCAGCGATTCCGACTACCACTTCAACCTGGGGGTCGCGCTCTATCGTGCGGGCGATTTCGCCGGCGCTTCCCGCCAGTTGCGCGAGACGCTTTCGCTTCGTCCGACCGATTCCGAAGCCAAGACGCTGCTCGACAGCATCGCCGCCGGCAGCGTGGCCCGGACCACCGACGGTGCGGTTCGGGTCTCTGACTCGGGTGGCCGCACGAAGATCCCGATGGCGCGCATCAAGCGCAACTACGACGAGACTTCCTTCCAGCAGCTAGCGCTGGAAATCCAGAACGCCGCCGAAGCGCGCCTGGCGAAGACCGACTCGCGCTCGCACGCCGCGTTTCACGTCACGCGCGGGCGCGAGTTTCTGGCCAAGGGCTTCAACGCCGAGGCGGAGCGCGATTTCCGCGAAGCCATTCAGCTCGATCCGACCAGCGCCGCCGCGCACATCGGACTGGCACGCTCGTTGGAGGACATCAGCGACGCCGGCGCGCGCGCCGAGGCCCAAGCCGCGCTGCGCCTGGAGCCGATCTCAACCGAGGCTATGCTGGTGCTGGCGCGCCTTGACCTGAAATCCAACCAGCCACAGGCAGCCGAAGAAAACGTTGACCGCGTCCTCGCCCTGGAACCCGAAAACTCCGCGGCGCTGGCACTGAAGCGAACCATCGCTGAGAAGATCCAGAAATGAAGAATGAAGAAGTCAGAACGAAGGATGGTTTGGATTGGGCACAGCAGCGCCGCACCAGGCGTTTTTCATTCTTCACTTCCCTGCTCGCGCTTCTGCTTCTGGTATCCGCAGCCACTCCGGCGTGCGCCGAGATCCTGCGCCTCGACGTCCACGACACCATCCACCCCATCAGCCTGGAGTACATCACGCGCGGCATCGTCGAGGCCAAAGCGCAGCACGCCGACGCCATCCTCATCCGGATCTCCACGCCCGGCGGGCTGGCTGAATCCACGCGCGAGATCATCCAGCAGATCGTGGCCTCGCCGGTTCCGGTCATCATCTACGTGGCGCCCAGCGGGGCCCGCGCCGCCTCGGCCGGATTCTTCATCCTGGAGTCCGCCGACATCGCGGCCATGGCGCCGGGCACCAATACCGGCGCGGCGCATCCGGTGACCCTCGGCGGCGGGCAGCCAGACAAGATCATGTCGGAGAAAATCGAGAACGATTCCGCCGCTCTCATGCGCGCGGTAGCCGCCAAGCGCGGACGCAACGTGGAGGTGGCGGAAAGCGCCGTACGGCAATCCAAATCGTTCACCGACCAGGAAGCGCTAAAAGACAAGCTGATTGACGTGGTCGCGCAAAACGACGAAGACCTGCTCAAGCAACTCGACGGCCGCACCATCACGCGCTTCAACGGCGAGACCGTGACCCTGCATCTGGCGGGCAAGCCGGTGCGCGAGTTCGACATGACGCTGAAGCAGAAGATTTTGGCTTTCCTGATGGATCCCAACATGGCGTTCGTGCTGCTCGCCATCGGGCTGCTGGCGCTCTACGTCGAGTTCAACCATCCCGGCGCGATCGTCCCCGGCGTGGTCGGGTTTTTCTTTGTCGTGCTCGCCGTCTTCGCCTTGAATATCCTGCCGGTGCGTTACGCCGCGCTCGCACTGATCCTGGTCGCGTTCGTCTTTTTTGCGCTGGAGGCGAAATTCGTTTCGCACGGCATTCTCACCATCGCCGGCATCGCATCGCTGGTGTTGGGCGCGCTGCTGCTGGTGGACGCACCCATCCCGGAGATGCGAGTACGGCTCTGGACCGCGCTGGCGGTCGCCATTCCGCTCGGCGTGATCAGCACGTTCCTGATGGGCATCGCGCTCAAGGCGCGGCGCGGCAAGATCACGACCGGGGCGCAAGGCCTGGTCGGAGAAATCGCCATCGCCCGCACCCCGCTCGTGCCGCAGGGCAAAGTCTTCGTCCATGGCGAACTATGGAACGCGATCTCTTCCGTTCCGGCTGACGCCGGCGAGCAAGTGCGCGTCCGCGCCGTGGCAGACCTGCATCTCGAAGTGGAACCGGTGACCGTCAGCAGCCCAGACCAGCGCGCGCCGAATCAGCCGGCGCATACCTAGAGTGATGTCATAGATGGTGAAAGCGATGCAAATCGCGATCCTGGCAATGTCTATGACGTCGCTGGCGAAAGCTGCCGGCACCTGCCCGGTGACCTTGGTCAGCGGCGCAACTGAGCCGGACGGCATCAGCCTCAGGTTCCGCAACGCCGGCAAACTTCCGATCCGGCGGCTGGAATTCAATTGCAACGTCATGCGGGTTCGGCTCGGCGAAACGCGACGACAACTCGTCTGCCGCGAGGACAATGCCCTGTTCTATCCGGGAACCGAGTACACGGTGAGATATCCCTACCCCGATGGCACGCCGCGGCCAGTACAGGTGTCGCTGAAGAGCGTCACGACGTTGGGCGGATATGTCTGGAAGGCGTCAAAGAACGACGATTGCCGAAAGCTGACGATTGAGCCGGCGGCAGCCGCGAAACAGGCGCGCGCGAGCAAGTCGCCAAAGTAATCGCCGCCTCAAAGCGCGACGCGCAGGGTTCCGCCGCATACGCCAAAACAGCAGCGTACCCGAAACCAACGAACACCAGTTGCTTTCGCCAGGAGATAGGTTTCACGAGGGCATTCTATTGTGCAGGGGCGGGGCGGGCCGGTATTGCGGCGGCAATCGCTAGTGTGCGCTCACGGGCGTGGCGTTTTCGGAGTTGATGAGACCCACAGCTACGCCGGCCGCGACAGCGCCAGCGACCACGATCAGAATGCCGATATCGTCATTGTGCAACCAACTCCACCTGGCCGCGCCCCTGGGTGAGTTCTCCGAGTCTTTGTCTTTCGGAAGCTTGACTCTCAGACCTCTGACCGCGGGCACGGGCTGTGTTTGCTGCCCATCGCTGACATCAACCTTGCCTTCCAGAGCGAGGAGTTGCAATTCATCGTTCCCTCGCTTGGCCAGGAACCTGGCGCGCACGCCGGGAGGCGTCGAGATGGTGAGATTGTCGACTTTGGTGGAGGCACCGGATTCGGAGCTTACGACCACCGAACCTTCGATCAGCTCCAGCGCCTTGGCGCCGAGCTTCACGCTGGTGTTCGACGCCAGCGAAACGACTGTGCCGCGGCCGGTGACGACAGCTTTCGAGTTGCCACCGGTGGCGAGCCGGTCGCCATCGTATCCCACGTCAACGGCGCGGCAGGAATGGCCATCAATCGTGGCATCATTTCCGGAAACATGAATCATGCCGACTACATCCGTGGCCATGGTGGTTGCAGGCACGAGAAAGAGAAGTAAAGACGAAATGACTTTGATCCATTCCACAGGCAAGCAAACACCTCAATGAACGCAAGACTTTCGTTCATGTTGGGCACGGATGGGCGGCACCGTCCAGCACCAAAAGTACATGTACCAAGGTAAGCACCCCCAACGCGGCGCGCGGACGGAGTGTCGCTATGTTGATTCGAGGACGCGAACCGGGTTACGCGCAAACCTACTTCGGCGCGTGGAAGAGTTTTTCCAGCCGTTGCATTGCCGTCTCCAGGCGTTGCGAATTGGTCAGCACCGGGGCAAAGATATCGCCCAAGTCCCGGAATCTGGCGCGGACGTTGGCGAGCGTGAAGTCGAGCGGCGACAATCCCGGCCGCACTTCGCTCCAGCGCAGCGGAGTCGCCACGGGCGCTTTGGGGTGTGCGCGCAGTACGTACGGGGCGGAGATGGTCTTGCCCCAGGAAATCTGCAGGTAGTCGAAATAAACTTTCCCCTTTTCGCGCTGTGTCAAGGTGCGCGGGGTGGTGAACAGTCCCGGACGCTCCGCGATCACCAGCCGGGCAATGATTTCGGCGAAGGTACGCACTTGCTCGTAGGTGTAGTCAGCCGCGATCGGCACATACACGTGCATGCCATCGCCGCCGGTGGTCTTGGGATAGCCTTCCAGTTCCAAATCCGCCAACTTGCGGCGAACCAGAAGCGCCGCGTCCACGATGCGGTCGAAGCCGCAGTGATAGGGATCAAGATCAAGCACGATGAAGTCCGGGCAGTCCAGCGATCCGACGCGGCTGAACCAGGGGTTCTGGTCGATGCAACCGAGGTTGGCGAGATACAGCAGGGTCGGCTCATCGTCGCAAATGACAAAACGCTTGGCAGGCGCATTGTCCTCGGCGGCGATTTTCTCCGTGTTCAGCCACGATGCGAACGACGCCGGCGCATCCTTCTGGAAAAAATACTCGCTGTCGATGCCATTGGGATAGCGCTTGAGGGAGAGCGGCCGGCCAGCCAGATGGGGGACCAGCAGCGCCGCGACGTCATGGTAGTAGTTGACTACGTCACGCTTGGTGTAGGCGTCGGCGGGATAGAACACCTTGTTCAGGTTAGTGAACTTCAACTGTCGTCCGCCCACCTCGAGGGTGACTTCCGCCTTGCCTGGCGGCAACAGCTTGGCGTCGTCCGCGGGCGCAGCAGGGGATAAGGCAGCCGACTCGCGTACGCTATCTTTCGCATCCAGGTCGGGACGCATGCCGACGAAAACCGGAGCGCGCAGATGATTGTCGGAGCCCCAGCCGCTGTATCGCACCGAGCAGACCAGCCGGGGAACGACCCAGGTCACATCGGGGATATCTTCATCTGCCGGGAAGGCGCGTCGCTTGCTCGCCAGCTTCTCCAGTTGTGAGTAGATTTCGGCGAGCAACTTGTCGGTGAAGCCGGTCCCCACATTTCCCGCCCAGGTCAGCGTGCCGTTGTCGTAGTAACCCAGCACGAGCGAGGAAAAAGGCTTCCGCCTGCCGCTGGTGAAGCCACAAATCACAAACTCCTGTTGCGTGGCAAACTTTACCTTGACCCAGGAGCGGCTGCGGCCGGATTCGTACTTGCTGTCGAGTCTTTTCGCCACCACACCTTCGAGGCCGTGATCACGCGCCGCCTGCAACACTCGTTGGCCCGTGCCGGAAAAGGACTCCGAGAGCCGCAGGTGCGTTCCGGTATGGAGCACGCTGCGAAGTAATTTGAGCCGTTCGCTCAAGGCGACATCGCGCAGGTCGTATCCGTTCAGGTACAGCAGGTCGAAGGCGACCAGCGAGACGGGCGCGCGACTGCGGCTTTCCGCGGCGACGAAGCCGGTGCGTTGCTGCATCAGGCTGAAGCTGGGCCGGCCGCCGGCATCGAAGGCGACGATCTCGCCGTCGATGATGGCGGAATCGGCCGTGATCAATTCCGGCAGGTGCTGCAACTCCGGGAACTGGCGGTTCAGCAGATGACCGTTTCGCGACAGGAGGCGAAGCTTGCCGCCGGTCACAAAGCACAGCCCGCGGAATCCATCCCACTTAATCTCGTACACCCACTCACCGCCCTCGGGTACGGCGCCGGCCAGCGTGGCCAGCATGGGCTCAACCCGCTCCGGCATGGCAGCCAGCTTGGCCCCCGAAACTAGCGACAAATCCACGCCTCGGCTGCGCACCGGCTCCAGGTGGTCCTCCGCATTCCACCCGTCCTGGGCGGCGAAATCGGGCTTCTTCAGCAGCAGCCACTCGTCTTTCTTGCTGCTCTTGATCCTGACCAGGGCAAAGTTGCCCATGAGCTTGCTGCCGTGCAGTTGAAACTTGAAGTCGCCGCGTTCAAGCTGTTGCTCGGCCGCGGGTTCGCCCAGCGTTTCGAAGGTGCCGGAGTCCCACACGGTCACTACTCCGGCGCCGTAATTACCCGCCGGGATGGTTCCTTCGAAGTCGCCGTATTCCAGCGGGTGATCCTCAACATGAACCGCCAGGCGCTTCTGTTTCGGATCGAGGGTGGGCCCCTTGGGAACGGCCCACGACTTCAGCGCGCCGCCGATTTCCAGACGAAGATCGTAGTGCAGACGCCTGGCGGCGTGTCTCTGCACGACAAATCGCTGGGCCGCCGAAAGTGTGGCATCCGCCTTAGGCTCCGGGGTGCGGGCAAAATCGCGCTTGCGGGAATAATCGTCCAGGGGCATGGTGCGCTTGGCAATATGCTGATTCTATGATACTTCTATTATCCCTTTCTCCCCCGACGCTCTGGCGAGGTGTAGGATGGCAAGCACAGTGTGGAAGGGGCACCTCACGTTTGGATTGGTGTCCCTACCGGTAAAACTCTTTAGCGCGGCACGCAGCGAAACCGTCAGCTTCAACCAGTTGCACGCGACTGATCACTCCCGCGTTAAGCAGGTCCTTTTCTGTCAGGCCGAGGACAAGCCCGTGGCCCGCAACGAACTGGTGAAGGGCTACGAATACGAAAAGGACAAGTACGTCGTCATCGGCGAGGATGACATCAAGAAGGCGGCTCCGCCCTCGTCCAGGACGATGGAGATCCTGGAGTTCGTCAAGTCCGACCAGGTTGATCCCGTGTACTACGAGAGCTCGTATTACATGGCGCCCGACGATGCCGGCGAAAAGCCGTATGCGCTGCTGTTCGAGGCACTGAAGCGCGCGGGCTACGTGGGCATCGCCAAGATCGCGATGCATAACCGCGAGCACATTGTCATTCTGCGTCCCGGCCAGCGCGGCATCCTGCTGCACACCATGTACTACGAGGATGAAGTGCGCAAGATGGAGGAGTTTCGCACCGACAGCTCACTGGTCAAGGACAAGGAACTGGAGCTGGCGATGACTCTGATCAACTCGCTGGCCGCCGAGTTCGAGCCGATCAAGTATAAAGACTCGTACCGCGAAAACCTGATGGCGATGATCCAAGCCAAGGTACAGGGCCGGCAGGTGGTCGAGGCGCCCGCGACCCAGCAACTTGCTCCGGTGATCGACATCATGGAAGCGCTGAAGGCGAGCCTTGCCTTGGGCAAGAAACCAGTGCGCTCGGTTGTCAGTGCGGAGCAACCCGCGGAGGCGATGCCCGAAGCCGAGCCCGCCGCGAAACCAAAGCGAGCGCGAAAGACCGGCTGAGATCGAGCGGCGGGTAAACATCGCCAACAGTCAGTAGGGTGAGGGAGCTACGAGCTTGGGCCGTAGCTCCCTCACCCTTTTGCAATCAGAAATGGAAGCCCAGTTGAGCGGTCACGGTGCGGGGGGAAGCGTAGTGCGTGCCGCTGAAGGTTGACAGAAAGTTGTACAGCGCCACCCGGTTGGTTAAGTTGATGACCGTGAGATTCAGACTCCACTTGTAACGGTCACCGTTGAAGAGGTTGTCGTGCCCCACGGCCAGATCGAAGAGATTACGGGGAGCGATCCGCGGCGGATTGTGGTCATCATCCTCGGTACCCGGCTTCGGTATTGAGATAAGCGTGGAACCGTACTGGGCAGCCGGACAAAGGCTCGTCGGACTGATAGGGGTGGTAGGCGTGGCGCGCACCGCTCCGCAAAACAATCCTGCCTGAAATTGCTGGTCGGGAGTAAGCCCGGAGACATCGACCACAGTATCGCTGCCGTTGGGTCCGTTATTGCAATTTCCGCCGGCGCACGGCACGGGTCCGGCGACCAGACCGTTGTCGTAACGCCAGTTGAAACCGATCCACGGTCCACGCTTCCGAGGCTGGTATTGAATGTGCGTCGTCTGGTTGAACCTCTCGTCGTGATCGATACGGAACACTCCGCCGGGAGCCGATGGAGTAGCGCCGGCTCCGCCCATCTGGGGCAGAAAGAAACGCGCCGCGACCGTGGAGAAGACGGTGAAGGCGGTCAGGCCATGGAAGTCGGTCAGATTGACGCGACCGGCGAAGGCCGGGATTTTGGAGTTATGCCACTGAATCGGAAATGTGATCGGCGTGCTGCCGAGGATGCTGAAATCGTAGGCGTTGTGGGTGTACTTCCAGATGTACTCGCCGGAGAACACCAGATGCCGGCCAAAGGCTTGCTCAAGCCCGGCATGAAATTCATTGCGCCAACCAGGGTTCAAAGGCGTCGTCGACACGGAAGAACAGCCAAGCAATGGGTTCAGGACGGCGTTCGCGCACCCAACGCTGGCGAGCACGAGGTTTTCATTAAAGGGAGTTTCCAGGAGTCGCGCATAGGAGACGCGAAGAACCGTGTTGCTTGGCTTGATGTTATAGGCAACTCCCAAGCGGGGCTCGGCCTCCCGGTGGGTGGATAGCCCATTGTAAAAATCGCCGCGAATTCCGAGGTTGAAAGTCCAGCTTCCTTTCGTGATCGCATCTTGCAGATAGAGCGCGAGCTCCTTCACGTCCGCGTGCCCGCGAAATCCGAAAAGTTTTCCTCCCGCCGTGAGGTCGAAAGGAGCAAGGGTTGTGCACGGGTCGGCAACCGGGATCCCATTCGCATCCACGCACGGATTGCCATTCACGCCCGTGAGTGAACCCAGGAAGGTGGGATCGACGATCCCGAGGTGGTCATTCTCGTTCAGAAACGTATGCTCATACGTGATTCCAGCCTTCAGGTTGTGGATCCCTTTCACGTAGGAAATATCGGAACGCAGACCCGCGTTGGTCAGCGTCCTGTCCTGAGCTACCGTCTGTGACTGAAGATCCGGAACGAAATCGGAGAACGGGTTGCCGCTGGGGTAGTAGTTATACTGGTCCCGCCGCACAAAAGCGCCGAGCGTGAAAACCGCCGTGGAGCCCAACAGTCGGGTCCAGGACGGCGCGATGTTGAATGTCTTAATCTGCGAACGCTGGTCGGTGGGACCAACTGGAAGGCCGTCCGGCCCAAGCCCGTTATTGTTGACCACAAGTCCGTTCCATGCGGTCGCGTTTTGCATGTCGAAAGAGTTTGGGTTCTGGAACCAAGATCGGGTAAAACCCAGGTTCAGGTGAATGGAGTCTGCGTTGGACAACTGAAAATCCAGCCGGTCGAACACATTCTCCAGGTTGCCCTTGGCGTGCATGACCTTAAATTCCGGAGGATCGAGAAAACGCCCGCTGTTAAGCCCACTCAACGAGACAAAATTCCCCCACTTCTGACCTCCGTATGCAAGATTGAAATCGACATTGGAAGTGCCAAAGCTGCCGTAGGAAGTCGTCAGCGCGCCCTTGGGCGTAGTCTGGCCCTGTCCCGAACGGGTGGTGACGTTGATTACGACGCTGGTTTTGTCGCCAAACTGGGCGGGTGGGGCGCCCGCGATCACTTCCAGCGACTGAATCGAATCAATCGGTATCTGGTTCGAAAAGACCTTGCTTTGTTGGTCGGTAATCGGCTGACCGTCAACCGAAAATGAATTTTCCGCATGATCGCCCATGCCGTGGAAATTCCCGTTGGAATCGGCTGCGATTCCGGGGGTTGCCAGCGTCACCAGCGAACTGACGGATGACGACTGGCTTTCCAGAGGAAGCTTGTCAAACACCGCACGATCGACGTCAGTGTGAAACGACGGAGTATTTTCCAAGAGGTCTTCCGCCGTGGCTTCCACGGTGACGCTAATGTCGGCCTTCCCCAGTTTCAGAACGGCGCCCACATTCATCGGCACGATCGACCGCACGTCGATGTCCTGAGCGTAGGAAGCAAATCCCGGCGCGCTGACAGTGAGATGATAGTTGTTGAACGGAACGTTGGAGACGCTGAACGACCCTGACTTGCTCGTAGCCGTCGTGCGCTCAAAGCCGCTAACCGGGTTCCGAATCGCTACCGTTGCGCCCGGAACCACCGCGCCGGTGGGGTCAGCGACCGTACCCGTGATGGTCCCTGCGCCGCCAAGTTGTTGCCCGTACGATGTGCCTGCGATGGCCAGGAAAACCGTGACAATTGTGAACAGCTTGCGCAGAGTTGTTGCGCCAGGATGCCAGTGCGATGAAGCGACAGCGTTCATGATTTTCTCCGTCCACCCGTTCCTATCCACACGGATAGGCGACAAGGCATTTTCCCTTCGCAAAATGGGGACAGGCCCGGTTTCGCTTGAATCGGGCGTGCACTATTGCGCGGAACTAGACGGTGGCGGGCGGAGGACGGATGAAGAGATCGGGCGAAAGGAAGCGGCTGTGCGGATCGCTATCGGGCAGGCTGACGGTGGCGCGAACTCCGGCAACGGCTGGCGCTGCCGCTACGGTCGAAACCAGAATTGTGGGCGCATGCGCCGCAACGCAGATCAGGCAGTGGGTGGCTTTGGGCCCGGTCTGGGCTGTGTCGGGATGCGTGTGGATAACCGCAGCACTCGACGCAAATACCATCAGGACGAGACACAGCGCCGTGGTGAGCCGCTGCAGGCCCGTGGCCGGAACACGATCTCTGCGCGCCAGACTTGAAAATCTCATGGCCAACGTGTACTGAGGCTGATAGATGCGACTTGCAGCAACCGGGTTACATTGAAATTTAAGCCGTGCCAAAGAGACTCAGCGGCAACCGATGATTGCGAATCACCCGGTGGGTCGTGCCTCGTTACTCCCAAGGTTGCCATGCGGTGATTCCCTCATAGAAGGCTGCGCGAAAGCTGTTACAATTCGCGCAGAAACATCCAAATTGGAGAGCCTGCGGAGGCGGACACTGCTATGAATCCGCTCACATTCATTCCTATCGCCATCTTTGTCCTGTACATCCTGAACTCCATCAAGATTCTTCCCGAGTACGAGCGCGGCGTCATCTTCCGCCTGGGGCGATTGCTGCCCGAGCCCAAGGGACCCGGCATTTTCCTGGTGTTTGCGCCGCTGGACAAAATGGTCCGCGTCTCGCTGCAGCAGGAGGCACTGGAGGTCCCGCCGCAGGACATCATCACGCGCGACAACGTCACGCTGAAGGTGAACGCGGTCATCTTCCTGCGCGTGGTGGACCCGCGGCGCGCCGTGGTCGAGGTGAAGAACTACCTCTACCAGACGTCGCAGTTTGCGCAGACCACGCTGCGCTCGGTGCTGGGGGAAGTCGAGCTCGACGAACTGCTGTCGCACCGCGAAAAGCTGAATTTGCGCATCCAGAGCATCCTCGACCAGCACACCGCGCCCTGGGGCGTGAAGGTGGCTAACGTCGAAGTGAAGCAAGTGGACATGCCGGAATCCATGCTGCGCGCCATGGCCAAGCAGGCGGAGGCGGAGCGCGAGAAGCGCAGCAAGATCATCCACGCCGAGGGCGAATTCTCGGCGGCGCAGCGCCTGGTGGACGCGGCACACCTGCTCGCCACCGAGCCTGTCTCCATTCAATTGCGCTACCTGCAGACGCTGACCGAAATCGGGGTGGAGAAGAACACCACCATCGTTTTCCCGTTGCCGGTGGATTTGCTGGAAGGCTTGCAGTCGCTGATTGATAGGCGCATGAAGGATCGCGCGGCGCCGGCGGGAAGCGGAACGTAGCAGGCTTCAGGCTTCAGCGCTTCTGGTTTGCCTTACCTGACGCCTGCATTTTGGAGTAGACATGGACTCTCAGGATCAGGAAGTCACGTTGGGAACGGGCCGCTTGCTGGGCCTGTTCTTCGGGTTGGTGATCGTCTGCGCGCTGTTCTTCAGCATGGGCTTTTCGCTGGGGCGGAAGTCGGCGGCTGAACCGGTGTTGGCGGCCGGGACCGCAGTGATCCACACCAGCGGCGCAACCAAGCCGTCGCCGACAGTGCCAGAGACTCCCGTCAAGCCTGACTGCGCCAGTGGGGGTGAGTGCCCACCGGATAACGGGGCGAGATCCAGTTCCGACGAGCTGACCTTTTACAAGGCGGTCGAGCAGAACGAGCCCAAGGCCAAGCTGGAGTCTCCGGCCAAGCCGCCTGCGCCGCAAGCTTCAACCAGGACCATCGAATCGAAGCCGACAACGCCTGAAGCGACGAAGCCGGTGTCGCTGAGCGTGGGATACATGGTACAGGTGGCGGCGGTCACCAAGCAGGATGACGCCGACGCGCTGGTCAACGCGCTACGCAAGAAAAATTATCCGGTCCTCACCACCAATGGGCCAACGGACAAGTTCTATCACGTGCAGGTCGGGCCGTTCCGGGACGTGAGAGAGGCAGAGTCCATGCGCTCAAAATTGACGGGCGACGGCTACAACCCGATTTTGAAGAAGTAAGGAGTCAGAATGAAGAATGCAGGCGCCCACACGGTTTGCCAGGCATTCTTCATTCCGACTTCCTAATTCTTAATTCCAAGGCTTTCATTCACTCGCTGAAGCGCTGCTCCTTAAACGGATCGCCGTACATGTGATATCCGTTCTGCTCCCAGAAGCCGGCTTGATCGTGATCGAGAAATTCCAGCCCGCGCACCCACTTGACTGACTTCCACGCGTACAGGTGCGGAACAATCAGCCGCAGCGGATAACCGTGGTCGGGCAAAAGCGGTTCGCCGTCGTGATGGGTGGCGAAGAGCACGTTGTCGCGATCAAGGTCGGCCAGCGGCAGGTTGGCGGTGTAGCCCTGCTCGCCGTGCACGAGCACGTGATTCGCTTCCGGCCTGAGCTGCACCAGTTGCAGCATGTCGCGGAAGAGCACGCCCGTCCACGTGTTGTCGAAGCGGCTCCAGCGCGTGACGCAGTGGAAGTCGCTGTGGACCTCCGACTTCGGCAGGCGGTTGAATTCCTCCCAGCTTAACCGCAGCGGTTTCTCGACCAACCCGCGCAGTTGGAAATCCCATTTCGCGGGATCGAAGCGCGGCACGGAGCCATAATGCAACACCGGCCATTTCAGGGTGAGCGATTGCCCCGGAGGCAAGCGTCCCGCCTGCCGCATTTCGCGTTCGCGCCGCTTGCGCTCGTTGCCTTCAAAAAGCATGGTTCGCCTGATTCATGGGATTCGAAAACGTGGGGAAAGTTTCAGGTTCCAGTCGCCGGTGAGGTCGCTGGACAACTTGGGAATCGCACTGAGGCGTTGGACTATCCGATTTCTTCTGTCGCCCGCTGAAGCGGGCTCGCCATCTGCGCAGAGGTGGACCCACGGCTCACACCATGGGCTAGGTTCTGCCGCTCGCTGAGCGAGCTGAGGCGAAATACTTCTACTTAATCACGGACGCGAACAGGTCCGACTGGACCAGGGACCGGAACTTCGCCTCATCGGACTTGAAGTTCAGCTTCAGGTTGGCGCTGTCGGAGTTCACGGTGACGCTGTCGAGCGCGGCCTTCTCCACGCCTTGGGCGTTCATCTTGCGGAATAGGACGCCGGCCTGGATGAGGGAGGAAAGGGTGGCGGCAGTCATGGAGTCCGAGGTCAAGACGCTGAGATTGAAGCTGACGCCGTTGTTGAACTCCATGGTGTAGCGCGAGCCGAGCAGACGCTTGCGGACCACCTCGTAATCGGCGAGCTTGGCGGCGTCGCCGAGGGTGGAGTGCAGCATGTTCTGCGTGCCCTGCGCGTCCAGCACGCTCCACACCGGGCCGGAATCCACGGCCTGGATCATATCGGCGATGGTGGAGTTGCCGTTGAGGGCGGGGGCTTCGCCGTCGCGGGAATCAAGCGCCGACTGCACCGCGGCGCGCTGGCCGAAAAGCATGGTGGAGTCGTCAAGGAAGGTCATCTGCTGGCCGCCGGGCATGGACCAAAGGTCGCTGGTGCGGTACTTCAGGGCCTTGACCTTCTTGGCCTTTATGCGCGCCAGGATCTTCTTGGTGGGAAAAGTACCCTGCGCCAAGCCAATGATCTCGACGCCGCTCTTGGAGCGGAACGAGGCGAAGGTGAGTTGCTCGACGTCGGTGTCGGGGTTAATGCCCACGCCGCGGAGTGAGGACTCGAATTCCTTAAGCTGCTCGGGCAGGACGCGCGCCTTCAGCGCCTGCGCGGTGGGCGAGTTCTTCAAGGCGCGATAGTCAACCGAAATGATTTGTTGGATGTCGGAGGGAATGACGGTCCGCGCCGAGGTACCCAGGGCCGTGGCCATTGCCGGCAGTCCAGCCAGCAACAACATGCAAAGACAAATAACGATGCGCTTCATGAGACCTCTTGAGAATGGTTCCGAGACCATCCCGATGGTGGTTAGCTGCTCCTGGTTGGAACCCGGTTCTGCCCACATTGTAGCGGAAATCATGGTGCGGGCGGTTTGCCGAGTTGGAAATGCGCGGGTCACCTTAGTACAGGGACGGCGGGTTTTCGGTTATCGGTTAGCGGTTGACGGTAAGCAATTCACGCCATGGAAACCGTAAACCAATAACCGAAAAGCGAGAACCAGATGTATCCTAATCGGCTATGTCCACGCTGGTTGAGTGTGTGCCGAACTTTTCCGAGGGCCGCGACAAAGCGAAGATTGATGCCATCATCGAGGCCATGAAAGTCCCGGGCGTTTATCTGCTGGACCGGGAGATGGACACCGACCACAACCGCTGCGTCATCACCCTGGCCGGCGACCGCGAAAACATTGGCGAGGCAGCCATCCGCGGGGTCGGCAAGGCCGCCGAACTGATTGACCTTACCAAGCACCAAGGCGCGCACCCGCGCATGGGCGCCGCCGACGTCATCCCGTTCATTCCCATTGACGGTGTCACGCTGGAGGACTGCGTCGCGATCGCGCGCAAGGTGGGGGCAGAGATCTGGCGGCGGTTCCAGATTCCGGTGTACCTGTACGAGGCGGCGGCGACCACGCCGGAGCGGCAGAACCTGGAGAACATACGGCGCGGGCAGTTCGAGGACATCCGCGACGAGATCGCCACCAACCCGGCACGAAAACCGGATTTCGGCGAGCCGCGGGTGCATCCCACGGCGGGTGCAACGGTGGTGGGCGCACGCAAATTCCTGATCGCATACAACGTGTACCTGAACACGCCGGACGCGGAAATCGCGAAGCACGTGGCCAAGGCGGTGCGGTTTTCCAACGGCGGGCTGCGCCACGTGAAGGGCATGGGGTTGCCGGTGCGCGGCTTGGCACAAGTTTCGATGAACCTGACGGATTTCGAGCAGACGCCGATCGCGCGCGTATTTGAGTACGTGAAGCGCGAGGCGGCGCGCTATGGAGTGCTGCCGGCGTTCAGCGAGATTGTGGGGCTGGTCCCGAAGAAGGCGCTGGAGGACGCGTCGGAGTGGTTCCTGCAGGTGGAGAACTTCGATTCGTCGCTTATTCTTGAAAACCGGCTGGCGGCGGTAATGAGCGGGAAGATGGCGGCCGGCGGGCTGCGCGCGGGAGTTGAGCCGTTTGTCGAGCAACTGGCCGCACCCACAGCGACGCCGGGCGGGGGAAGCGCGGCGGCGGCAGCGGGAGCGATGGCGGCGGCGCTGGCGCACATGGTGGCGGCGATGTCACGCGGGAAAAAGAATTATGTGCAGTACGAGCGCGAGTTGGGCGACGCCATCACCCGCTTGGCGCTGTTGCGCGAGGTGCTGAAGGCGGCGATTGATGAAGACGCGGCGTCCTACGAGGCGGTGGTGGCTGCTTACAAGCAGGCAAAAGATTCCGCCGGGAACGGCGCGGTGTGTGAAGCGCTGCGCAACGCGACCAACGTCCCGCTGGCGGTGGCGGAGTGGGCGCACGAGGTGGGGCAGATTACGGAGAAGCTGGGCGGGATGACGAATCCGAGGATGGCGTCGGACTTAGGGGTGGCTAAAGCGCTGGCGCGGGCGGCGATGGAGGGGGCGATCGCCAACGTCGAGATCAACCTCGAGTCATTGCAGGCGGAAGAGCCCAGGTTCGCGGAAGAGGTCAGGGAGAAGATAACGGCGCTGCGCGGGCATTGACGATTGCAGATTGACGATTGACGATTGCGGAATTGTCAAACCGCGGAATTGTGTTGCGAGGGGGAAGCCCCCAAGGCTCATGCGCCGACCTGGTAACAGGTCGCCGGCTGAAACCGGCTCGGGCGAAACTCATGGACTCGTAACTGGATTAGGAGGTCAGCAATGTTAGCTACCACCCAACAGTCCCAAGAACCTATAAAACAACCTTTTTCGGGCTCTGCGCAGGAATCTGAAAAACTCGTGGATTTACTGGATTCCAGAGTAGCGGTTTGGCGGTACGCTCGGCGGGATGAGCGACAGTGAGTGGACGAAGATTCTGGGGTGGCCGGGTTACCGCGTCTATCGAAGCGA